>NZ_VTLB01000004.1 GCF_020514235.1 Synechococcus sp. MU1617 | reverse complement strand
AATCGCCCTGTTCGTCACGAAGGCGAGCAATGGAAAGAGCGGAGTTGTTGGACCATTGATCTCCAGAATCCCAGTAAGCAACCTCATTAAAACCAAGAATGAGGTCATCACCGGATTGATTGCCCTGCATCCCCGGGCCAGTGGGAATGGGATTGCCGTAGGAATCGATTAGAGCGACGTTGCCGTCCAGGTCAATCCAGATGTCTTTGTTGCTGTAGTTCTGATCAGCGAAGTAATAGTCACCTTGTCCGAAGCCCGTTAGATCCCACTGGGCTCCATTGATATTGAGAGTATCGACGCGTCGGAGGGTGTCAGTGCCTTGGTTATCTGGTGAATCTGAGCGGTCTTGAACGATGAAGTAATCGCCCTGTTCGTCACGAAGGCGAGCAATGGAAAGAGCGGAGTTGTTGGACCATTGATCTCCAGAATCCCAGTAAGCAACCTCATTAAAACCAAGAATGAGGTCATCACCGGATTGATTGCCCTGTTCTCCGTAGAGTGGAGAGGAGCCGTCGTCTCTGGTGACGTTGCCGTCCAGGTCAATCCAAGAGGACTGGCTTAGGAACTGTGGATTGGAGAAGGGGTAGTTGGGATTGTATCCGCCCCAGCTGTTGAGAGGTGAGAGGGCAACTATTTCTCCGTTTTGGAAGAAGATTTCATTGACATTGCGGAGAGTATCTGTGCCGTCATTGCCATCGTCAAGGTTACGGTCCTGGATGAGGACGTATTGGCCTTGAGTATCAGAGAGGAGAGCAACGGAGTAGTCGCGTTGATATTGATCCCAGAGGCTGAAGTTGCCGTTGTAATCAACGAGTTGAAAATTGGAGATGAGGTCATCGCCTGACTGATTGCCCTGTTCGCCATTTAGAGGAGCGGAGCCGTCTTCTTTGGTGATGTTGCCGTCGAGGTCAATCCAAGAGGACTGGCTTAAGAATTCTGGATCGTTGAAGAGGTAGATGCTTCCGGGATCGTTATGCTCGCGCAAGGAATATCGATTTCCTGAAATCAGAATCTCTTCTTCTCCGGTGTAGAGGGAGAGGCCAGTGTTTTCATCACTTAAATTTCTGTCCTGAGCAATAAAATTAAATCTCGGCCAGATGAACTGGTTCAGTGGGAGGAGATTGACGTCCTCCAATCTGCTGAACTCCGTTATCGGTTCTTCTCTAACAATGCCACTCATATACATTTATGACATTGGCCGCCTAAGGTGACTTCCGCTTAGAGCTGGGCGCCAGAACAGGACCGACTAAGCGGATTTCCAGTATTTTAACTCAGGCGCCTGTCTGGCCCTTTTGTTATGCGGGATCCGCATGCATTTCATCTCCGAGGGCTTTCTTCGACCATCTCTTTGTGGACTCAGGTGTCCCCAGAGTTGCTGGCTAGTGCTGTGGTGCCTTGTTCAACGACTCAAGACCACTTTTTTCTGAACTGTTTTGCCGCCGTGCGTTCCATCTGCCAGCCCGACCAACGTCGCCATTCGATTTCAGCTGCCGTCAGGCATTGCTTGGCGAGCGATTCATTTCGCTGTTCAAGGCTGTTAAATCGGATGGGACAAGCAGGACCAGCATTCATCTCGATCTCCCAACGTGAATCAACCTTGTCGTTCAGACTGAATCCGTGGTGGTTTTTATTGATAACAAAGCCAATCGATCGGTATTTCAACTCAGTTGGTCCTGCCAGCTCGTTAGATCTGAAATGCTTCAGCTGGCCTTGAGATACACCTTGCGACCTTTGGCGTCGACTTTGTAGCGACCACCCCTGGGACCAATGTGAATCACATCGGCTGTTGATGTGTTGACTGGGCTCGGTGGTTCGGGTTCCTGCTCAACCACCGCAGGCACGGGAGTATTGGGCGTTTGCGTTCTCAGGTGAGGTGCTGCTTTGAAGATATTCAGCCCGAGTTTGCGATACAGAAAATCTGCAATTCGCATGACGCATCACTTGAATTTCCTTTTTATTTTCCGGCGATGTCAAGTGTTCGTGGTGTCGCCGTTGCCCATCGCCCAGCTCCAATTGGCTCAACCGTGATTGTTTGACGACTCCGCTCGACTGCTTTGCACGTCGGGAAAGTGCTCGTTCATGCATTCGGGGCAGATGCCATGGCTGAAATTCAGCGTGCTGTGCTGCATCAGGAATCGTTCGATCGGTTGCCAGAACCCTTCCCTGTCACGGATGGATTTGCAGTAACTGCAAGTGGTGACCAACCCTTGAGCGTGATGCATCTGACAGAACTCATCCATCAGGGCCAGGGATCGGCGTCTGAGTTCCAATAGAGTGGTGGCTTGTTCCGCCAGGCCTTCCATCACCTTGTATTGCGAATTGGTGAGTGATTTGGGAATCCGATCAATCACGCAAAGCGTTCCAATGCGGTGGTTGATGTCGGTTTTCAGGGGGAAGCCTGCATAGAGCCGGATGTGGGGTGCTTCCTGCACGAGTGGGTTGTCGCGGAATTTCTCATGAAACAGCGCGTCCTCCACCACCAGAGGCTTGGAATCGAGGATCGTATGGGCGCAAAAGGAGATGTCTCGGTCGGTTTCGCTGGCCTCAAGGCCCACCTTCGATTTGAACCACTGACGCTTTTCATCCACCAAGGAGATCAGAGCGATCGGAGATTGGCAGATCTCTGAGGCCATCCGGGTGATGTTGTCAAAAGCTTTTTCAGGCTTCGTTCCCAGAATTCGATATTCACTGAGTGATCTCAGCCGGGCTGCTTCGTTGATCGGCTTTGGTGCTGCCTGCATGGGCATACCTCGCTAGGCATGCCTTTGGTCTAAGGCATGATTTTTTTATTTTCTGTAAATGTGCAGTGCGAAAAATTTCGCTTTGTGGATTTTATTTCCCTCGATTAATTAATTCTTGGAGCTGCTTCATAGAGCCACACGCTCCGCCCATCCCTGAGGGTCGCGCTGCTGCGTTGGTACACCTCGGGTACCTCCTCCCAAGCATCCAAATCGGGCAAGCAAGGGTCGGGCACCCAGTAGATCTCTCCTGTCACGGACCCATCCCCCCACTGGAGCATCGGATAGCCCTGGTAGTCGATCAAGACGAAGCCATCGACGATTCCGTCGCTGTCGCGGTTGGTGCCCTTGAGCAAGTGATGGGCGCTGCCGTTGATCTTCAGTGATCCGTAGACGAAAAGGCGCTTCAGAGTACCTGCACCACTTCACTCACTTCGGGGATCGACTCGCGCATTTTGCGCTCGATGCCCATCTTCAAGGTCATGGTGCTGCTGGGGCAGCTTCCGCAGGCTCCCTGCAGACGCACCTTCACGATCGGACCGTCCAGCTCCACCACTTCAACGTTGCCGCCGTCGGCCATCAGGAAGGGGCGCAGTTCATCCAGCACCTTCTCCACGTTCTCCAACGTGAGGGCCATGGTTTCAGTGCTCATCGGGATGAACCAGACATCAACTCCTCAAGGTTACGGAGTGGCCCCATATGGTGACGAGAGCGGTTAACCCTCCAGCTCCGGTGCAGCACGACGGTTCGTTCAACCCCGAGGCCCGTTACGACGCCGTGCTCGTGGGCGCTGGAATCATGAGCGCCACCCTGGCGGCGCTGCTGCATGAACTTGACCCGCAGCTGCGGATTCTTCTGGTGGAGCGGCTCGAGGCGCCTGCTCTGGAGAGCAGCGCCGCGGTGAACAACGCCGGCACTGGCCATGCCGCCAACTGCGAGCTGAACTACACCCCAATGCAGGCGGATGGCACGGTTACCACGGCCAAAGCGGTGGCCATCAATGCCTCGTTTGAACGCAGCCTGGAGTTCTGGGGGTCGCTGCGGGAGCGGGGCGATCTCGACACCGGCAGCTTTCTCCACCAGGCGGCCCACATCAGCGCCGTCTGGACGCCGGAGAACATTGCCTTTCTGCGTCAGCGCTACAGCCAGCTGAAGGAGCTGCCGGCCTTTGCGCGGATGCGCTGGAGCGAAGACCAGAGCGAGCTCACCGAATGGATGCCCCTGGTGATGGCGGGCCGTGATCTCAAACAGCCGGTAGCGGCCACCCGGATTGATCGGGGCACGGACGTGGATTTCGGCACCCTCACCAGGGCCTATCTGATGCCCTTGCAGCAGAGCGGAGCACTCACCGTTGAGTACGGCACTCAGGTGCAAGACCTCAAACGCCTGCGCCGCAGCGACATGACCGAGGCCGATTGGAGCGTGGTGCTCAAGGGGCCCTCGGGCAAAAAAGAGGTGCGGGCGCCCTTTGTCTTCCTCGGTGCTGGTGGGGGTGCCCTGCCACTGCTGCAACGCTCTGGGATTCCAGAAGCGGCTGATTTTGCTGGCTTCCCGGTGAGTGGCCTTTGGCTCGTCTGCGGTGATGCGCAGCTGGCCGATCGTCAGCGGGCCAAGGTCTACGGCAAGGCGGCGGTGGGGGCTCCACCGATGTCGGTTCCTCACCTCGACACCCGCTGGATCGATGGTAAGCGCTCGCTGTTGTTCGGCCCTTTCGCAGGTTTCAGCAGTAAGTTCCTTAAGCAGGGCTCCTTGCTGGATTTGCCTGCTTCCGTGCGCGCCACAAATTTGGTGCCAATGCTGCAGGTGGGTGCCACCAATTTCGAACTGGTGCAGTACTTGATCAATCAGCTGCGCCAGAGCCCTGCGGAGCGGCATGAGGCGCTGCAGCAATTCATGCCTACCGCCCGCGCCGAAGACTGGACGCTCTCGGTGGCGGGCCAGCGGGTTCAGATCATCAAACGCAGCAAGCAGGGCGGACGGCTGCAGTTGGGAACCGAGGTGGTGGCCTCCGGTGATGGCTCCCTGGCGGCGTTGTTGGGGGCCTCCCCAGGAGCAAGCACGGCCGTCACGATCATGTTGGAGGTGCTGCAGCGCTGTTTCAAGCAACGGCTCGACAGCGAGGCCTGGCAGCAGCGTCTGCAAGCGCTGTTGCCCAGCATCCATGAGGATCCGCAGCAGGATCCGCAGGTGCTGCAGCGGATGCGGGGGCGCAGCGATGCCCTGCTGGGGCTCACCCCTTGAAGGTCATTCCCCCAGGTTCACCAAGACCACACCTGCGGTGATCAGGGCGATGCCGATCAATTGGGCGGGCTGCAGCATCTGGCTGTAGGCGAATCGCCCCACCAGCACGATCACCACGGTGCCGATGCCGCTCCAGAGGGCATAGGTGATCCCCAGGGGAATGCTCAGCACCACCTTGGAGAGCAGGGCCATGGCAAGGGCGTAGGCGCTGAACACCAGCAGGGTGGGCAGCGGTCGGGTCATGCCTTCTGACAAGCGCAGGCAGGAGGTGCCGATCACCTCAGCGCTGATCGCCAGCAGCAACAGGGTCCAGGGATTGCTCATGACCTCTGGTGCCGCTCCTTAGGATTGAGACAACGACTAACTCTGGACCCGAGACGGGATTCCGCCGCTGCATGACCGACGCCCCCGTCTCACGGATCCGTAACTTCTGCATCATTGCCCACATCGACCACGGCAAGTCGACCCTGGCCGACCGGTTGCTGCAGGACACCGGGACGGTGGCCAATCGGGACATGCAGGAGCAGTTCCTGGACAACATGGATCTGGAGAGGGAGCGAGGGATCACAATCAAGCTCCAGGCCGCCCGGATGAACTACACCGCTGCCGATGGAGAGGAGTACGTCCTCAATCTGATCGACACCCCTGGCCACGTTGACTTTTCCTATGAGGTGAGCCGCAGCCTTCAGGCCTGCGAAGGGGCATTGCTGGTGGTGGATGCCAGCCAGGGGGTGGAAGCCCAGACCCTGGCCAACGTGTATCTGGCGCTGGACAATGATCTCGAGATCATCCCGGTGCTCAACAAGATCGATCTTCCCGGTGCGGATCCGGACAGGATCAAGGAAGAGGTCGAGGCGATTATCGGGCTCGATTGCAGCAACGCCATCTCTTGCTCGGCCAAGACCGGCTTGGGGGTGCCCGAGATCCTGCAGGCCGTGGTCGACCGGGTGCCGCCGCCGAAGGATGCAGTAGAGGAGCCCACCAAGGCACTGATCTTCGATTCGTATTACGACCCCTACCGGGGCGTGATCGTGTATTTCCGTGTGATGAGCGGCCGGATCAGCTGCAAAGACAAGGTGCTGCTGATGGCCAGCAAGAAGACCTATGAGCTCGATGAGATCGGGATCATGGCGCCGGATCAGAAGAAGGTGGATGAACTCCACGCCGGTGAAGTGGGCTACCTGGCGGCGTCGATCAAGGCGGTGGCTGATGCCCGCGTCGGCGACACCATCACCCTGGTGAACGCACCGGCGGATAAGGCTTTACCGGGTTACACCGAGGCCAAGCCAATGGTGTTCTGCGGCCTCTTCCCCACCGAGGCCGATCAGTACCCCGATCTGCGCGATGCCCTCGACAAGTTGCAGCTCTCGGATGCAGCGCTGAAGTACGAGCCGGAAACCAGCAGCGCCATGGGCTTCGGCTTCCGTTGCGGCTTCCTTGGCCTGCTGCACATGGAAATCGTGCAGGAGCGGCTTGAGCGTGAATACGACCTTGATCTGATCGTCACCGCGCCATCGGTGATCTACAAGGTGAACATGATCGATGGCTCCGAAGTGATGGTGGACAACCCCGCCACGCTTCCCGATCCGCAAAAGCGTGAGTCGATCGAAGAGCCCTACGTGAAGATGGAGATCTATGCGCCAAATGAATACAACGGCGCACTGATGGGCCTCTGCCAGGAGCGGCGGGGTGACTACATCGACATGAAATACATCACCACCGATCGGGTGACGTTGATCTACGAGTTACCGCTGGCGGAGGTGGTGACCGACTTCTTCGATCAGATGAAGACGCGCACCCAGGGCTATGCGTCGATGGAATACAGCCTGATCGGTTACCGCAAGAACCAGCTGGTGCGTCTGGATGTGTTGATCAACGGCGAGCGGGCCGATGCCCTCACCACGATCGTCCACCAAGACAAGGCCTACAACGTGGGCAAGGCCTTGGTGGAGAAACTCAAGGAGCTGATTCCACGCCAGCAGTTCAAGATCCCCATTCAGGCCTCGATTGGAAGCCGGATCATTGCCTCCACCAGCATCAGTGCCATCCGCAAGGATGTGCTTGCCAAGTGCTATGGCGGTGACATCTCACGGAAGAAGAAACTGCTGAAGAAGCAGGCCAAGGGCAAGAAGCGGATGAAGGCCATGGGCAAGGTGGATGTGCCGCAGGAGGCCTTTATGGCTGTGCTCAAGCTCAACGATGGAGGGGGGAGCTAAAACCAAGCCCCCTTCCCTCATTTGATGGATTAACTCACGTCGTCTTCTCCCTCAGTCAGAGAATCTTTGTCGATTTGGTTGTAATAGCCCTGCGTTAGTTCAGAAAGTTTTTCCAGCCAGGGTGACTCCAGGCCGAGGGAAGTTGTGTTCACAATCAGTGCCCGGTCTTCCCCGTTATGTTGGCGATCGTCATTTTCCCCTGCGTAGTAATTGGCTGTGGGTTGGTGATCCCAACTTGACCAGTTGCCGCCATTGCGATCCCGGTTGGGTCGACCGTCCGACATCAAATACAGCGTGTCAGCCTCCGTGTCGTCAAAGGCTGATTGGATGGCGTTCCAGGGATCGGTTCCACCCCATCGGGTCACCCTGTCGTTGTCCAGGGTGTTAACAAACTGAATGGCTGAGTCGCGCTTGCCCTCATCACCCAAACGCACCAGTCCACTTGTTGATTCATTCCACTCTTTGTGGTTTCCATAGCCATTTGAGCTGAAGGAGGTGAGCCCCACCTTGGTGTTGTTGGGCAGCTGCTCAAGGATCATCGTCATTTCACTGATCAAGGATTCCATCCGGGTTAACGCGCAAATCCGACGGGTGTCCCGGTAGCGCCCTTGGTTTGGGTCGTAAAAGGTGCGCCAGGAGCCATAACCATCTCCCCACATCATGCAGGCGCTCATCGAGCCTGATCCGTCGATCACAAAGCGCACATTGCTGCTGGTGATGTTCTGGAAGAAGGCTCCGTTGAGCGGTCCTCCCTGGCCTTCACCGCCGAAGTTGTCGACGCGTTTGTCGGCACGCGCGAAAGCGGTGAAATACAGAGGTTGATAGGTCACCTGTCTGTCGCCCACCCCCAGCTTGTTGATGAAGCTTTCGGTGATGGTGTCTTCATCTTGCCCCTCGCCTGCTGCGGTGGGGTCGATGAACTTCACCAATTTGTAGTTGGTGTCGGTTTCAATCCGCAGGGCGGGTTGGCGTTCTGACCGGCTCGGGGTTTTCCCTGAAGTGAAGGTGAAATCTGTGCTGTTCAGAATCTCGGCCTTGGTGGGGCCATCCTCTTCACAAACGGTGGCCAGGCTTTCGCCTTCCTTGAGTTCGCTTTCCTTTCGGCAGGGAATGGCGCCGATGTTTTCAAGGACGCGAGAGAGAAACACATCCGCCGTTTCGTTGTATTTTCCATCTGGATTCAGCGGTGCACCACAGCGTTCAATCGTGAATCCACCTGATCCCAGGCTTATGCCATAGAGAACGGGTTGATTCAACTCAATCATTTTGACGCCAAACAAGGGCTTGAAGGGGCGATTGCCAGCCAGAGCTGTGCAGTCGTTCACCAAGGATGTATAGCGGCTGTCATTCAAATTGATATGGGTTTGATCAGCCGCAAACGTTTCTGATTTATCGATCACAAGGTGCATGCTGCGCTCAACTTCTGAGCGCATGAGCCGGAGGCCATTGGTGGAATTCTGGCGCAGTGTGGTTTTATCTTCAGATTGCTTGATCAGCGTTCCAGTGGATTGCAGAGCCACGCCAGAGGCCATGATTAAAAGTGTTCCAACTCCCGCTGTAATGACCAATTCGCTCATGCCGGCAAAGCCGTTCCGTCCTGGCTTGCGTTGAATGTTGGCAAGCAAGGCTCTTGGTTTCATGACCCATTTACAGCTTGATCTTTGTACTGTCGTCGATTGTGAGGCCGATGATCTGGGATAGGGGTGATGATGCTCTGAGGAGTGCGTGAGAGATTTTTATTTCACGCAGCTGGAGGTCGAGGCATCCCAACTGGCTCGCACAATCGTTCCCGTTCCTGAAATTTGCAGGCAGCGGGTGCGTAGGCGTTGTTCCTGGGTGTTGGTGGATCGAATCAGAAAAATAAGATCGTCCGACATGGTGCTGGTTCCAGGGGGCGTGAGCTGATAGCTCGCCAGATTCACGCTCACTTCCACCGCTTCTGATTCTGGTGTTCCCTCCCGATCGAGCAGGCGCAGCGAACGGTCGCGGATGATTTTTGTCTTTTCATCGCCACTGGATCCTTCAGCCAATAATGTTCCAATTTCAGGCCCATAAGCACAGCCGCTGGACTGGCCTGCTGCTGCAATATCGCTGTTGCAGCATTCGATCCGCTCCGGATGCTCCTTCATCTCCACTACATCAGAGGGGGGCACGAAATTGTTGAGCCCGTTTTGGTCGAAGTTCAATGTGCAACTGGTTTTCTGTTGGCCGAGCTTGGCGCGCAGGCCAAAAAAGCCGGCTTCCAATTGCTGGGTGAAGCGGTCGACCTCTCCCTGGCGCATGTTGCGCAGGTAGGACGGAATCGCTGCCGATAGGCCGATGGTGATGATCACCATTCCTACAAGAAGTTCAAGGAGTGAAAAACCTGCTGATTTGGATTTCATCGTGTGCTGTAACACTTGGCTGCAAAGTTCGGGGTCATTTCAATGATTCTTTGTTCTGCTTTGACCTGTTGTTCGGGGCCTTCAAAGCTGTAGACAATGCGCAGAATCCCAGGAATGGAACTAATGTCAAACGTGCGTTTAATGGCTGCCATGCGAGGTTCTGGTGCGACAGTTTGGAGGTGACTGCTGAGTGCTTCTGGGGGATTGGTGCAAGCACTTTTTAGGGCTTCTTTGTCTCCATTGTCGATGATCCACTCATCGGTGTAGTAGGAATCTTCTTTCTGCATGGCTTGAATATTGTCATTAATCGCTGCTTCAATCCTTGCTCGATCTGAGAGGTTGGCACTGCCACTCAAAGCTGCAACCGAAATTCGACTTACCGCTGCTAATGCAGAGGCGAGAAGAATTCCTGCGATCAGCACCTCGACCATGGAAAAGCCATTAACTGGTTTCCTTGATCGCTTCTGGTGTCGATAGCGAGGTCTGTTCTTCACCCGATGGTGTTACTCAATAACAATTGAAATGCTCTACTAAACTGTTTTAACTGATTTTTGTTGTCTGGAACTGAGGGCTAGATGAGCGTTGACTTACCAACGCCGGAATGTATCGAGGCCTGTGCCGCGGATCCCGCGGGTCACCATCTGGCCGTAGCCCGGAAAGTTCTGGCTTTCCCAATCCCACTGTTCATTCAGATCACGAACAACAGTGCTGTCGCCACTGGTGCCGGTGATCAAGTCGAAGGGGCCCGCATCGGTGCATATCCCATCGGCCCAGATCAGCCCATTCAGGCTGGTGCTGCTGGTGCCTGTTTTTACAATGCCGGGAAGCAGATGCACGCTGGCAGCAGGAAGACTGTCGCCATCAAAGGCGAGCACGTATGTATCGCTTGAGGGCGATACTCCGCAGCTGCGCACACCGCCGGGTTTTGGTGCAGCAGACAAGATGATCAGTTGTTCTGGCTTGCCATTGCAGGCGTCGCTGCCAGGGTCGACGCCGCAGAGCTGAGCACCACTGCCAAGGTTGATGCTGCCGCTGATGCCCGGTTCTGAGGGGTCCACTGTGGAGGTTCCGGGATATTCCAAATGCAGGACCACCGGGCGGTTTGCACTGGTTTCGATCAGCAATCGCGTATTTGTCAGGTTGATGTGTTCCACAAAAATATGGCAGTCGTCTCCCGTTCCTTTGCAGAGTTCGCTGGCACTGAGCCTGATCACCGAACCGCCCTCTTCTTCTAGATCATCACGTTCTTCAGCGTTGGCTGAATTGGAATCACGGCTGCAGGCAATGGCATCGCAGTCGTCTAACGAGCCTGTGTCGTCAAAGCTCCAAACTCGGCTTTTGTCGGAGTTATTGGCTTTGTCTTGGGTCAGGCCAAGGTTCCATAAATTGCTGGTGGGCAATCCTTTCTCAAGGATGGGAACAATTCTGTTTTCGAGATTGTCGTTGGTGTTGCTGGCTCCTACATCCTCGAGCAGGTTGTAGGGCAAGCAACCGTTGGCGGTGAGATAGCGATCAGCAGTGTTGACATTCAGCAGCACCTTGCCATCCCCGGATGCTCCATTGCTGTCCAGAATTTCGGTGTCTCCCAGTGAGAGTGTTTGGCCCGCCAGCACCGCCCAATCCCCTTCACCGGCAACAATCGAGTTCACATAGAGCGAACGAAGCAGCAGGGTTCTGGCGAGATAGCCCTTGCCTGGATCATCACCATCGCGCACCACCAGGCCTTCGATTTGAAAGCGTCCTTCCCCTGCACCGTTGTTGCTGGCCGTTGCCGTGGTGGTGTATCCCCGTAATCGGTACTGAAGTTGGATGTTGGCTTTCCCATCGTCCCGTTGGCTGGATGTGCTCTCCGTCAGTGCTACGTGGGGAGGTTCTCCCGTGCTTGCGCTGGCCGGCACGGCCTCGGGCAATAGGCCGCGGTTGGTGCATAGTTCTCTTAGAGGAAAATCAGCTTGGTTGGAGGCGTTCCAACCCCATTTCTCACTCCCAGAACTATCAATATCCCCGCCGTGATGATTGAGGGTGAACAGGTAGCCCTTGTAGACCGTGTTGTCATCGTTATTGAGTTCGCTGAGAATCCGGTTGAATCCATTCAAGGCAGCCGTTTCGGCCATCTGCTGATAACTCTCAGCGGCGCCCAGCTTGCGGCCCATCAGTTGCCGAAGCAGTAATCCCGTGACGCCGGCCATCAGCACCATCCCCATCATTAAGGCAATCAACATCGAAAGCCCCTGCTCCTGCTTGGGAAACTTGCCTGATCGCTGATGGTTTGATCTTTTAGGTGGTCCCAACATTAGGTTCATTTGCGGTTGACGGATGAGGGCAAAAGTCATTCATGACTGCTTTAGGCTCATTTGAGGGTTCTTCAGGTTCTTTCTCTTTTGGGCCTTTGATGATGGTACTGGCGCCATTGGTCAGATCCAGGCATCCAATGACATAAAGATCTTGTTCGTCGATTCGTAATGCAGTGATGGTGAATTTATTGTTCGCATTATTAATTCTTATTGTGTAGTACTCGTTTGGTAAAGTAATGTCTGAAAAGTTGTTTTTATCTGCAGGGCCTGAGTTCGTCATGATTGCTGCCGTCTCATTTAAATCGGCCCAGCTTTCTGGAAGCAGACCAAACTCATCGGCGTAGGAAGCGATCGTTGTTTGGATTTGAGCAACCGTCGAAGCTACTTCATTTTGTCGTGTTCGATTAACTTGGTTGAGGTAGTTTGGGAGCGCAATGCTTGAAAGTATCCCTGCGATTGCCACTGTCATCATGCACTCGCTAAGTGTGAAGCCAAGAGTGTCATGCTTGAGCTGGGTGGATTCGAATTGCCTGATGGCTAATCGTTTAAAGCCTTTGTGAGGTTGTTTCATTTTGGTCGGCCTGGCTTTTGCCCCCTCTCGCTAAGTGTCTACGAAAGAGGGCTTTGTTAGTTTGCTTGACTAGCCTCCACTCGCTACTGGATTGCCGATCACAATAGTTCCACTTGATAATGCCGGAATTGCTGGTTGTCCGGGGGTTACGGCGCCGGTCACAGGGTCGGTAGAACTTGGTACTTCTGCTACGGCCGCTTGGGCAGTTAAATATACCGATGATGTGATGGTTGATCCCAAGAGACTCCCGCTTGTTGAATTGCCCGTGGCGACAATCTGATTGGTTTGTGCGTTCTCTGGATCTGGGCAGTTAAATGTGAAATATCTAGTTTCTGCTGGGCACGGGATGCTCCCAGTTCCTATAGCGGCTCCTGCTGCTGATAAGCCGCCTTCCTGGTATGCCGCATAGATTTGTTTGAGATATGCACTTGATACGCTTTTTGCTTCAGTTGCTTTGGCTTTATCCGTTTGGCTTAGAAAGTTTGGAAGCGCAACTGCGGAAAGAATGCCAACAATCACAATCACGATCATCAGCTCCACGAGCGTGAAGCCCTTCTCGACCAGATTGCGACCTTTTTTGCGGTTGAGCAGTGCCAGCTGAAGCTTGGAATTGAGGGAAGTCATTGTTAAAGGTGTTGATTGTTGATGTGCACCTGTGGTGCCGACATGACAACCATGACGCGTTCCGTTGGCACGCAAAGAAGCCCTGGCTAAAGCTTCCCTAAGAACGCTCTTAGTTTTTCTCTCAGATTCGTGGCGCTGCGCTCTCTTCCGTCTCTACGGGTCTGGTTGCAATCCACTTCCTTGTTGGCGGTGGTGGCGGGCTACACCGCTTTGTTCGCTTTTGGTTCAGCGCTGGCAGATGCGGAACGGTCGGAGCGGCATCAGCGGCTGGTGAATCAGATCCGCAATGGCCTCAGCGCTGGTGAGCTCTCGTTGCCACTGCCCCAGGGTTTTGGGGTCCAAGTTGCACTGGTGCCTGCTGATTCACGGGATGAATCACCAACGTTGCGCCGGATCGACGGGGCCTATTGGCTGATCAGCAGAAGCACGCTGCCTTCTCTGGCTTCCAGCAATGCGCTGATGGAGGTACGGCAGAACATCACCGCATCGGTTCAGAGCCAACGACGGGATCAATTGTTGCTGATTGCCGCAGCGGGGATGTCGCTTTTGCTGGTGTCGTTGCTGTTCCGACTGGTGCTCTGGCGTGGCCTGATCATGCCATTGCAGTCGCTCGCCGATGAGCTTTCCTCCCTCGGTGCCGATTCCCTTGGCCAGCGGACTCTGGATCAAGTCGGACAGTCGCAGGAACTGCAGCCGATCGTCGAGGCCTTCAACCAGTTGCAATCACGCCTGGCGGAGGCATGGCAGCGGGAACGGCGCTTTGTGGATGGCGTCGCCCATGAATTGCGCACTCCGATCACCGTGATTTCCGGCCATGCCCAGAGCCTGCAAGCTGAGCTGCCTGAGGCGAGTCAAGCCAAGCTGGCTTTGATTGCTGCAGAAGCGGAGCGCCTCGGGGAGTTGCTCAGCGTGATGTTCGATCTAGCCCGCAGTGATGCCGGCCGACTCACCCTTGAGTTGGAACCCCTGGATCCTGAGCTTGTGGTGCTGGATGCCTACGAGCGGCTGCAATCTTTGGCCCCGGCTCGGCTGCGTTTGGCACCGCCGTTTGAAGGTGAGATGCCGCGCATTACGGCCGATGTCGAACGGCTGCAGCAGTGTCTCGCGGCTCTTGTCGACAATGCCTTGGGTTACTCCGTAGGCATGGTGCAGCTGGCTGTGTCGGCCTCATCTGACGTTGTGACTCTGCATGTGCGCGATCAAGGCCCCGGCATCCCCGAGGGGGAAAGAGCTCAAGTTCTTGAACGGTTTGTGCGCGGTAGCACCTCGATCGGCACCCGAGGCAGCGGCATCGGTCTGGCCATCGTCAAGCTGCTGATGCAAGCGATGCAAGGCGAGCTGCTGATCGGTGATGCCCCGGAGGGTGGAGCCGACCTGCAATTGCGCTTCAAGATTTTGGCTCCCCCACCCGCGCCATGAAGCCCACACCCCGCACCGTGTGCAGCAGTTGTGGCTCTCCTTTGGCTTCTACCTTCTTGCGCAGGTAGCCCATGTAGACATCGAGGGTGTTGGGGTCGCCAACAAATGGCATACCCCACACGGCATCGAGAATCGTTTGGCGCGACTGCACTTCGTCGGCATTGCGCACTAGGAACAGCAGTAGTTCAAACTCCCGCTGCGAGAGCGCAATGCCGCGCTCTCCCCTTTGCACACAGCGTTCGATCGGATCCAGCAGCAGATCACCGAGTGCAATGCCGCTGGCTTCGCCGCGCGCGTCTTGTTCATAGCCGCCGCGACGCAGCCGGGCTCGCACCCGGGCGTGCAGTTCCTTGAGGTTGAACGGCTTGGTCAGGTAGTCGTCCACGCCTGCGTCGAGAGCCTGAACCCGTTCGTCCACATCGTCGCGGGCGGTGAGCATCAACACCGGGGTGGTGTTGCCGCTGCTGCGCAGGCGGCGGCACAGCTCCACACCAGAGAAGTCCGGTAGCGTCCAGTCGAGCACCACCAGATCGAACTGTTCTTGCCGCCAATGCAGCAGTGCGTCCTGACCGTTGTCGCAGCCGGTGCAGTGGTGGCCGGCGCCGCTGAGTTCCTCCATGAGGAACCGCAGCAGTTCCGGGTCGTCATCGACGATCAGCAGCCGGCTCGGCTCCGGGCTCACGGGCTGGGTGCAATCACTTCAGGCTAAGTCGGCACACCAGCGGGGAATGCTTCATCCAACGTTTGTCGAGCTTGGATGCGATTGCCTGATCCACATCAGCAGGGTTTTGCCCTGCCCTTGGCGCTCACCGCCTCGGCGCTGCTTCTGCTCAGCAGCTTGTCGTTGCAGACCCTCGCCATGCACACGCGTCAGCGCAGTCGTCAGGCGCTGGCCACCGTGCAGACCCGTGATGCCGAGCGTTCGGTGGCGATGGCCTTTCAACAGCAGTCCATTGGCGCCAATGCCTGCCTGTTGGCGTTGCCCTCCCCGGAGTGGGAGCTACCTGGGCGCTGCCCCGGGGCGAATCCTTCAGCCCTCCAATCCGGTCGCGTCGCTGATCGTTCCTGGCAGCTGTTGCATTGGCAACCGCTTGGCGCGATGGCTGGAACCCTGCAGCTGCGCTGGAGTGATGGCCGTCAGAGCCGTCTGGATCTGGAGCTTCTGCCATGACGATCACGGAAGTTGTTGTATCCGCTTTGATCCTTGGGATCAGCAGCCAGGTGTCGCTCCAGGGTTGGTCGCGCACCAGCCAGGCTGCTGCCACGTCGCTCCGCACCGATCAGCAGGTGCAGTTGCTGGAGCAACGGCTCCTGGCTAGTCGTCGTATTTTGTCCAGTGCTCCAATCGCTGATCAGGCCTGCCGTTGGGATCGTGAGGAGGTGGTAGGGGTTCTGGCGGACCTGCCTGAAGACGCCGACCTCTCGTCGTCTTGGCGGTTCGAAGCCTCTGGGGCTGGCCTCTGGCTCGATGTGGAACTGACGGATCCCGATGCTGGGATCCCGTTCAAGCGGAGCCAGTTGTTCACCCCAGCGGGTCTGGGGAATTGCCCGCGGGAGGTCAGCGATGCCGAGTGATCAGAGGCGCGGAGAAGGGCCCAATGGCTTCAGCCTCGTGGAGTGCCTGGTGGTGGTGGCGCTGTTGGGGATCCTGGTGACCTTGGCGATTCCCAGCTCCAGTGCTGTACGACGGCGCTTGGAACTGGACAGTGGTCTGCGCCGGCTGCGGGTGGGGCTCGACAGGGGCCGGATGGCCGCCGAACGGGACCGCCAGCCCTGTGCTCTGATGCTCAGCGCGACTGGTTGGATCGCCCCGCATGGGGGCGATCTGCCGGCCTGCCGTTGGGGTGTGACCGCCTTGGCGGAGACCGGTGCAGGTGATTTGGAGCTGCGCAGCAACCTGCCGGATGCCGTTCGCTTCAGCACCAATGGCTTCGTGCTCGATGGCGGCCTGGTGGTGTTGTTTCACCTCAGCCATGGCCAGGCCTTGTGCCTGGTGATTGGCCTTCCCCTGGGCATTAGCCGCTCTGGTGTTTACCGGGGCGATCCAGGCGGCTCCCTGAGCAGTTCCCTCTGCCTCCCTAGTGATGTTTAGGCCCCGCTCCGCTCAAGGCTTCACGCTGGTGGAGTTGATGCTGGCGGCTCTGTTGGGGTGCCTGCTCTGCGGTGTGGTGTTTCAGCTCCTGTTTGCCGAAACGCGCCAAGGCGGCGCGTTGGCCGAGAGCTTGCAGTTGAAGCAATGGCAACGGCGCACGCTGGAGTTGGTGAAAGGCGATCTGGAGCGTGCCTCCAGCTGGCAGATCAACCCCGATCCTTCAGCCGATTGGCCCTGTGCCTTGGCCGATCGGCAACCGAAGCTCGCTATCACGCCACGAGATGGCTCGGATCCTGTGGTGTACAGCCTTGGACTGGCGCCATCGGCGATCTGGCGCGGTGATGTGTTGATGCGCTGCGGGCCGGCCTTTGATCTCCAGGGCGGGATCCGTAGCGGTAGCCGTTATCAAAACCGCGTGGTGTTGGATGGCGTGGATCGCTTTGAGCTCCACCAGCCGCCTGGATTGCCGTTGCTGCAGATGCAGCTGGAACAACGCACCCGCCGTGGAGGCAGGGTCCGCTCCCAGGGGGTGGGTTAGGGATCCGTGATCGGCTCGGGCTCCGGTGCCATCAGGAAGAACATGCTCAACGCCACTTCAGACAGCGCCAGGAAGAGGTGGTCCAACCAGCCGAATTGCACGCCCATGCCCATGGCAGTGATCCAACTGTTCACCACCACCATCACCGTCGCAAAGATCGCCAACACCAGCGCAGGCAGAGTCCGCAGCAAACGCCGTTGATCCCAGAGCGTCCACAGCAGGGGAATCAAAACAACCGTGCAGATGCCATGCAGGATGCGCATCGACACATCGCTGTGCATGTGCGGTGTGATCGCAGCCCAGAGGTTCACCGGGATCAGCAGTGAGCAGAACACCAGGAACGGAATCATGACGGCAACACCACGGTGAAGCAGCTGCCTTCGCCGAGGCTGCTGCGCACTTCAATGCTGCCGCCCATGCCTTCCACCAGCAGCTTCACAACGGAAAGTCCTAAGCCTGAGCCAGTTTTTAGGGGGGCGTTGCTGCCGCGCTGAAAACGCTCAAACACCTGGTAGAGCTCTGTCTCAGGAATGCCGATGCCTTGGTCGATCACATCGATCAACGAGGCACCGTCGCGCTGACGCAGCACCAGGCGGATAGCCGCGTCCTTAGGGGAATACTTTGCGGCGTTTTCAATCAGATCCAGCAACACCTGCCGTAGGCGGGCCGGATCGGCCTGGGCCACTGCATCACGGGCCATTGGATCCTCAGGCAGCTCCAGCAGCAGCGGGCGGCTCAAGGTGTTGCGGGCCAGATCCGCCACCTGTTCCAGTTGCTCGGCGAGGCGTACCGGCTCCTTGGCGATAGCCAACCGGCCGGAGTCGCCGCGGGAGAGATCCAGCAGATCGTCCAGCAGCCGGCGCATGCGGATGCTTTCCTCCTCGGCGGTCTGCAGCCCCTTCACTTGATTGGGGCTGAGGTTGTCGCCCCGTTTGATTGTGCGGTGCAGATAGCCCTGAACGATGGTGAGAGGGGTGCGCAGTTCGTGGCTCACGGCGCTCACGAACTGGCGTTGCTGGCTCCACGACTGGGCCAGCCGTTCCAGCAGGGCGTTGTAGGTGCGGCTCAGCTGCATCACTTCGATTGGGCCTTCGCCCAGCTGGAGTTTGGCGGTGGCCAGGGTGTCTGCCGTCAGTTGGGAGCTGGCGGCATTGAGCTGATCCAAGGGCTGTACCACGCGCCGCACCACCCAGCTCACGCTCAGCAGGGTGATGGCCAGGCAGCTTCCCCACACCATGATCATCAACACCAGATAGTTGTTCAGGGCCTGAAGGTTGGAGCTGGCCCGTTGGGCCATCCACAGGCGTGAGCCGTCGGGGAATTGCTTGACCAGCTCTGTCAGCAGTCGTTCATTGCCGATGTCGAAGGTGCGCTGCAGCCCCGGCTCACGGCCGGGGTTGGTGGCCATGGCGGTTTGGATCGCGGCGTCCGGCAGGGCCTGGTGGATGCGGGGCCGCACCAAATCGCCGTTTTTGTCTTCGATCCAGAGGCTGGTGTTGGGGCTGGAGTGGAACAGCAATTCCTGTTCAAGACGGGTTGGATCGTCCTGCAGATCGGTGATGGCGTCTTCGCACAGCGCGATGCTTTGGCGGGCCAACTGCTGGTCGTTGGCCAACAGGTTGCGCTGACCGATCAACAGGCCCACCGAGGACGCACCGGTGAAGCCCAGAAAGACCACGAGATAGGTAGCCAGCTGCAGCTGGCCTTGCAGGCTGCCAAGCAGCTGTTGTCGCCAGCGGTAGTGAGACGCCATGGCTTCATTCTTCCGCGGTTCGGGAGACAATGCATCTGCCTGAGGCCAACCTGCCCGTGACCCGCAGCCTCTCCACCCGCATGGCCCGCTGGGGCCTGGTGATCGTGGGGATCTACCTGCTGGTGGCTTTGATCACGCCGTTTTTGGTGAGTGCTGGCATCCTTCCGGACGCCAATGCTGGCCTAGAAAACCCGATCTACTCCGGTCCCAGCTGGACCCATTGGTGCGGCACCGATCGGCTCGGCCGGGATGTGTGTGTGCGCACCATGGCTGGCAGTGGAGTGGCGCTTCAGGTGGTACTGCTGGCGGTTGGTTTGGCCCTGCTGGTGGGTGTGCCCCTGGGCATGGTGAGTGGTTATTTCGGCGGCGTTGTCGATCGCCTGATGGTGCTGCTGATGGACACGCTCTACACCCTGCCGGTGCTGTTGCTCTCGGTGGTGTTGGCTTTTCTGCTGGGCAAGGGCATCCCCAATGCCGCCGCAGCCCTTTGCGTGGTGTATGTGCCGCAGTATTTCCGCGTCGTGCGCAACCAAACCGCTCAGGTGAAGAGTGAGCTGTTTGTGGAGGCCGCCCAGAGCCTAGGGGCAGGGCCGCTCTGGATCCTACGGCGCTACCTGTTCCGCAACGTGATCACCTCGGTGCCGGTGCTGCTCACCCTCAATGCCGCCGATGCGGTGTTGGTGCTGGGGGGACTGGGATTTCTTGGCCTGGGCTTGCCGGAGACCGTGCCCGAATGGGGTGGTGATCTCAACTTGGCGCTGGCCGCAGTGCCCACTGGGGTGTGGTGGACGGCGCTCTTCCCTGGCCTGGCGATGTTTGTTTTGGTGCTGGGGCTGTCCTTCCTTGGGGAAGGGATCGAGGCCTGGGTGAGCGGCACAGAAGCCCGGCCCGCGTCAGACTGAAGCCATCGGCACGTGATTGATGGCCTGGTGGATCAGCTTGATGTTGCTGAGCATGGCCGCGTTTCTCTGGAAAAAGAGCCTCGACAGCACCGATGACGTGATCGCTTTGCTCGAGCGGATCCTTTCCACCACCTTGGTGCTGGTGGTGGTGCTGGTTAGCCGCAATCTGCTGCTGGAGACGGCGGTAATGATCGCCGCGGTTCAGTTGCCTGGGGCGTCGCGGCGATAGCGCTGATCTCAGGCTGGTTTTGCTGCCTTCACCTCACGGATCGAAATCCGGCAGGAGCTGGGGAAGATGGCGTGGGCCGCTTCCACTGCATGGGTGAGATCGTCGGACTGGAGCATTTCTTCGCCCCACTCGTTGCCGCAGTGATAAGTGACCGCGTACTGGTGCAACTGTTTGTTGTCCATTGCTGACAATCCGCTGCTTTGGTTATGGCCCAGGGTTCGCAGAGATACAAGTCTTCCGTCGGATCAGCAGCGCAGCTTCACAGTTCGCGGCAACTCCTCCATCAGCTCTCCCTCCTCGCTTAAGGCGGGGTATGGCCGTTGCTGATCCCGACACCAGCGGGCCACCTCGGGGTAGGACCACTCAAACAGCAACTGCTGGTATTGCTCTGGCTTCAGGCCTTCTCCCTGAGTTGGGGCCAGTCCGGCGACCTGGCGTTGGCGCAGCGCCTCAAACAGCAGGGTTGCCGTGGCGACCGACACGTTCAGGGACTGCACCATGCCGCGCATGGGGATGAACAGCGCTTCATCCATCAGATCTCGCGCCTGATCGGTCAGCCCCCATTTCTCGGCCCCAAGCACGAAGGCGGTGGGTCCGGTGAAGTCGCACTCCCGGTAGTCCTTGGCATTCACTCCGAGATGGGTTCCGTAGAGGCGGAACCCTTTCGCTTTGAGTTGCCGGATGGCTGTTTCGGTATCGGGATGATCGTGCAGAGGTACCCATTTCTGGCTGCCCTGGGCCGTGCTGTTGAAGGTGCGTGGCCGCCCGTCGAAACTCACCGCGTGGGCTTCCAGCGCTCCGACGGCATCACAGCTGCGCAGGATGGCGGAGAGGTTGTGCGGTTTCTCCACGTGTTCGAGCAACACCGTGAGATCCGCCATGCGGTGGTTCAGCACGGATTTCAGCCGCTCAAACCGTCGCGGCAGCAGGGGCATGGGCGATCAATCGAGTGAGAGCAACAAATTGGGGGTCTTCCATGCTTAGGGGCCTGGAACGACAATCAAGCAGTCAGCGCTTCTGTCGCCATCCAGATCCCGCCAAAGGATCCCTCCGTTGAACCGTACGTCTCCGGCGGCACGTTTGATCAGCGTGTCTGGAGTGAGGTGGAACGCATCCCCCATGGTCGGTTGGCGACCTACGGCCAGATCGCCGATTTGATCGGTGCCTTTGGTTGTGCGCGTCAGGTGGGTTGGGCGCTGCGGCGTCTCAAGCTCCCCTCCACTGTTCCCTGGCACCGCGTGGTGAATGCTCAGGGGCGAATTTCGATGAGCCTGAGCCGTGAGGGCAGTGACTGGATCCAACGCGACCTGCTGCTGGCTGAGGGCATTCCTGTCGATGCGGAAGGTCGCTTGCCGCTGCGTCAGTTTCTCTGGCACCCAGACGCTCATGCTGGGGATTGATACGTGTTGCTCTTGTCTGATTCGGCTCCGATTGGTCTGCTGCCGCGCCGTCTCGCTTGGGATGTGTTGCAGGCGGTTGCGGCTGGGGCCTATGCCGATGTGGCACTGGAGCGGCTGCTGCGGGAGCGGGACCTCAATCCTTCCGATCGGGGGTTGGTGACCGAGTTGGCCTATGGCGCCATCCGCCAACGGCGCACTCTTGATGCCTGGCTGGATCGGTTGGGCAAGGTGCGGGCTGCGAAGCAACCGCCCAAGCTGCGCTGGCTGTTGCATGTGGGTCTCTATCAACTGCTGTTGATGGAGCGGATTCCAGATTCAGCAGCGGTGAACACCGCTGTGGAGTTGGCCAAAGCCAGCAAGGGATTGGCCCGACTGGCCCCTGTGGTGAATGGGGTTCTGCGGGCGGCGCTGCGGGCGCGGGAGGCCGGCGAAACCCTGCAGCTGCCCAACGATCCGGCGGCCCAGCTGGCCCAAGCCCATTCCCTGCCGGATTGGTTCACCCAGTTGTTGATCGAATGGCGCGGGGCGGAGGGGGCCGAGGCGGTAGCGCGCGCCTGCAACCGGGTGCCGGATCTGGATTTGCGGGTGAATCGGTTGCGATCGAGCCCTTCGCAGGTGCAGCAGGATCTGGCCGCGGCTGGCATCAGCAGTGAGCCCATCGTTGGTTGTCCTAACGGCCTGCGCATCTCTGGGCACAGCGGTGATCTGCGCCAATGGCCTGGCTACGCCGAGGGCCATTGGTGTGTGCAGGATTGTTCGGCGCAATGGATTGCGCCTCTGCTCAAGCCCAATCCGGGGGATCGCATCCTGGATGCCTGCGCGGCGCCGGGGGGGAAATCCACCCATTTGGCGGAGTTGGTGGGGGATCAGGCGGAGATCTGGGCTGTGGACCGTTCGGCTGGACGGCTCAAGCGCGTTGCGACGAATGCTGCCCGGCTGGGCCTTGCCTCCATCAATGCCCTGGCAGCGGATGCCGCCAATCTCTTGGATCAGCGTCCCGAATGGCGTGAATCGTTCCAGAGGATCCTGATTGATGCCCCCTGTTCGGGGCTTGGAACTCTGGCCCGTCACCCCGATGCCCGTTGGCGGGTGACACCCGAATCCATCCGTGGTCTTTTGCCCCAACAACAGGCTCTTCTGGACGGACTTCTGCCGTTGTTGGCTCCTGGAGGTTCTTTGGTGTATGCCACCTGCACCATTCATCCCGATGAAAATCAGGCACAGATCCAGGCTCTGTTGAAGCGTCACCCAACGCTGCGTTTGGAGCAGGACAGCCAGCGCTGGCCGGATCAATCAGGCGGGGGGGATGGGTTCTATTCGGCTGTGCTTCAGCGGGTCTAAGGCCCTGGATCAATCCCGTGTCCAGCGACGTCCTTGGCGATCAACGTTGTTGCCTGGTGAGCTGTTTCTCCAGAGATAGGGCGTCTGGCGAGGTGGAGGTGACATGGGCGTGAGATCGGGCAGGTCCGTCTCAACTGTTGGTTGAGCTGGATCAAGCTCGCCGTTGCCTTTCTCCTTCTTCTGCTTTGGTTTGGTCTTCGGTGGCTTGGCAATTGTTTTCGGGTCGACAGCCAAACGCACTTTGCGTTTCAGCTTGGGTTTGTCGGGGAAGTTGCGGACGGGGATCTCGTCCTTGATCTGGAGCATGAATTGCTTCCACGCCCATGCCGCCTCACCGCTGGTGCTTTTGGTGGCTCGGTCGTCGTCGTATCCGAACCAGACGCCTGTTGTGAGCTGAGGAATCGAGCCAATGAACCAGAGATCACGTGTGTTCTCTGACGTTCCCGTTTTGCCGGCCACCTGTCGATCATCGAGTTTGGCGGCGATGCCGGTACCGCCGGTCACCACCCGTTGCAGCATCCAGTTCATGGTGTCTGCCACATCACTATCAACTGCCCGTTTGCCTCGGTTGTCGCTCATGCGCCGGCTCCAAAGCAGCTCATTCTTCGGTCCACGAATTTCTTCGAAGGGGCTGGGTGTGAAGAACACTCCGCGATTGGCCATGCCTGCATAGGCGGCGGTCATATCGAGGATGGTTTGCTCGTATGCACCAATCGCCATGGGGTAGTACTTGCCGAGAGGCCGCTCGGTGCCGATGTTGAAGTTGTTGGCAATTTCAATCACCGCATCAAACCCAACGATGTCTTGCAGTTGAACTGCAACGGTGTTGAGTGAGTTCTTCAGGGCATTGGAGAGGGAGATGTTGCCGTAGTACTTGTTGCCAAAGTTTTTTGGGCAGTAGCCGTTCCAGCAACGCTGCGCATCAAACACTTTGGTTTCGGGTTTCATGCCCCGATCAATGGCCGCGGCGTAGGGAAACAGTTTGAAGGTGGACCCTGGTGAGCGCAGCGCCAGGATCGTGCGGTTGAACTGACTCTTGGAGAAATCCTTTCCGCCCACCATCACCCGCACCAGTCCGTTGCCGGGATCGATCGAAACCATCGCCCCTTCGGTGTCGAAGGGGGCATTGGTTCGAATCACCTGCTGAGCTTTCTTTTGCCAGTCGAGATTGAGGCTGGTGCGCACCTTGACCCCGCCCACCTCCAGTTGTTCTGGCGTCAAGAATTTGGGCAGCTCCTGGGCAATCCAGGTGGTGAAGTAAGGCGCTGAACTGTTGAAGTACTTGGGTGTTGCGGGCTTCAGCCCCAAGGGGCTGTTGCGACCGCGCTCCGCCTCGCTGGCGGAGATGAATCCGGCCTGGGCCATGCGATCCAGAACGATCGAGCGCTGCTCCTTGGCCAGATCTGGGTTCACCAGGGGTGAATAAATCGATGGCGCCGGCGGCAGCCCAGCGATCATGGCTGCTTCAGGAACCGTGAGCTGTTCAGGGGTTTTGGAGAAGTAGATCCAGGCCGCATCGGCAACCCCATAGGCGCCCGATCCCAGGTAGACGTAGTTGAGGTATTGCTCGAGGATCTGCTGTTTGCTCAGCTGGCGCTCAAGCTTCATGGCCAGAGCCGCTTCCTTGAGTTTGCGGGTGATCGTGCGGTCTTGGCTCAAAAAGACGGTACGAGCCAGCTGCTGGGTGATGGTGCTTGCCCCTTCCCGAACCGCGCCTTGGCGGACATTGGTGACGATGGCCCGGGCAATGCCCCAGCCATCCACACCGTCGTGTTGATAGAAACGTCGGTCTTCGGCGGCGATGAAAGCCTCAGCCACCGTTGGCGGCATCGCACCGGGCTTCACCTTCTCTCGCGTCGCCGGCCCAAGCTTCTGGATCACCTTGCCATTGGTGGAAAGCAGGGTGATCGTTCCCGGCCGATTGAAGCTGGAAATCCCTCTGGCATCAGGAAGCGTGGAATCCACCAGTTCCGTCAGAGCGCGCATGCCCAGGGCAGCTCCCACGCCCACTGCAGCGGCTGTGCCCGCAGTCAGTGCCCAGTGCAGGCGGGAACGGTTCACATCACCTGGGTCAAGGGGCTGTGGCCCACGGCCAGAGCGGTCACCAGCATGCCAAGCACCAGGAAGGGTTGCGCACTGGCCTGATATTTGACGTCGAAGGCAACGGGGTCTCTCAATAACCAGATGTCCTGGAAGGTGATCTGGGGAACGATCAACAGAACCAGCAGAACCGCTGCGAAATGCTGGCCGATCCCGATCAAGACGGCAACCATCGCCAGCTGAAATACATCGATCATTCCGGCGCTGATCCAGCTGGCCCGTTCAATGCCGAACACCACCGGCAAAGATTGAAGTCCGAGTTCACGGTCGCCTTCAACGCTTTTGAAGTCGTTGACGACAGCGATGCCAAGACCCGCAAGGCTGTAGGCCAGGGTGAGCAGTGCTGTGCCCCAGGTCAGTTGCCCAAACAGGGCCTGGCCGGCCCACCAGGGCAGGGCGATGTAACTGGCACCGAGGGCGTAGTTCCCAAGCCAACCGTTCTGTTTGAGCTTGAGCGGCGGTGCTGAGTAGATGTAGCTCACAAATGAGCCGCCCAACGCCAGCAGAAAAACCACAGGAGTGGTGTGGCCCGCCCATCGGTCGAGTCCGTAGGACACGCCTAGACCGGCGAGCAGCAGCACCCAGATCTGCAGCTTGACCTGGCCCAGGGGAATCGCTCCCGACGGGATCGGCCGGTAGGGCTCGTTGATCGCGTCGATCTCGCGGTCGTAGTAGTCGTTGATGGTTTGGGTGAAGCCCGCCAGCAAGGGGCCGCTCATCAACATGCAGGCGAAGGCGGCGAGGACGTGGTCAAGTCGCCACTCGTAGTTACCGCTGGCTGCGGCTCCACAGATCACCCCCCAGATCAAGGGGATCCAGGTGACCGGTTTCATCAGCTGCAGCCGCAGCTTCCAGATGTTGGTGGTGCCTGAGGCACCCTTCATCCCAAGCAGCTGACGCGCGTCGCTCACAGAGACAGTCCTCAGGCGGCGGCGATTTCGTCTTCGAAGAACCAGCTGGTGGAGCCATCGCTGAGCTCAACAACCACACCGATTCCTTTGCCGTCGACGGTGCGGAAATCCTTCACCGTGCCGTTGGCATCCTTCTTCAGAAGGTCGACCATGGCCTGAGGAATGCGATCCCGCACGCGGGTCACGCGAACCTTGGAGCCGATCGAGATGGCGTCAGCCTGGGACATGGCCTGCGAGGCTTGGAGAGTGGCGCAACCTTAACAGTCGCTTTTGCGCCGAATCGATGGTTGCTCTGCGTCTTATCCCTTGCCTGGATGTCGCCCGGGGACGGGTGGTGAAAGGTGTCAATTTCGTTGGCCTGCGCGATGCCGGTGATCCAGTGGAGCTGGCTTGCCGTTACAGCTCTGCAGGGGCGGATGAACTCGTTTTCCTTGATATCGCAGCCAGCCATGAGGGGCGCGGCACCCTGATCGATATGGTGCGTCGAACAGCTGAATCGGTCACGATTCCCTTCACCGTGGGCGGTGGCATCAGCACCGTTGAAGGAATCACCGAGTTGTTGCGGGCCGGTGCCGACAAGGTGAGTCTCAACTCCTCGGCGGTGCGGCGGCCTGAGCTGGTGCGGGAGGGGGCCGATCAGTTCGGCTGCCAGTGCATCGTTGTGGCCATTGATGCCCGTCGGCGCGATGCCGGCGGCTGGGACGTTTATGTGAAGGGAGGCTGCGAGAACACGGGCCTCGATGTTGTGGAGTGGGCCCAGCGGGTGGCTGGCCTTGGGGCTGGAGAGATCCTGCTCACCTCGATGGATGGTGATGGCACCCAGGCTGGATACGACCTTGCTCTGACCCGGGCCGTGGCCGATGCGGTCCCCATACCGGTGATCGCCTCCGGTGGCGCGGGCTGCATGGATCACATCGCTGAGGCATTGGACCTGGGCCCAGAGGGAGGTCATGCCTCCGCAGCCTTGCTGGCCTCGTTGCTGCACGACGGTGTTCTCACCGTGGAACAGATCAAGCAAGATCTGCTCTCCCGTGGCCTGACGATTCGTCCATGAAGCCTGGTGATCCCGCGGCGGTGGAACAGCTGTTTGATGCTGTCGCTCCCCGCTATGACCGCCTCAACGATGTGCTCAGTTTCGGGTTGCACCGACAGTGGAAACGTCAGTTGGTGCGCGCCCTTAAGCCGGTTGCAGGCGAGCTGTGGCTGGATCTGTGCTGCGGCACTGGGGACCTGGCCTTGGAGCTGGGGCGCTGTGTTCGCCCCTCTGGTGCGGTGACCGGTCTGGATGCCGCCGCTGCTCCCCTGGAGCGGGCCCGCCAGCGTCAGCGTCAGCAGCCCTGGTTGCCTGTGACCTTCCAGCAGGGGGATGCTCTGGAAACTGGCATGCGCAGTGCCTGCGCTGATGGTGCGGTGATGGCTTACGGATTGCGCAATCTGGCGGACCCCATGCAGGGGCTGAAGGAACTGCGCCGGCTGCTGAAGCCCGGCGGGCGTGCCGGGGTGCTGGATTTCAACCGTCTGCCCCAAAGCGGAGCGGCGGCCGCCTTTCAGCGCTTCTATCTGCGTCGCTTGGTGGTGCCCGCTGCCGCCTCTGTGGGTTTGCGGGAGGAGTACGCCTACCTGGAAAAGAGTTTGGAGCGCTTTCCTGCGGGGCCTGAACAGGAGCGGCTGGCACTGCAGGCGGGTTTTTCTGAAGCGACCCACCGCTCGCTGGTGGCCGGACAGATGGGGACTTTGATCCTCAGGGCATGAATCTTTGCCTATGTCGCTTGCGACACCCCCCGATGCTGTTTTAGGAAAGTTGAAGAGAAGATGAAGGGGGAGTCCGGTTTGGCGTTTCCGCTGCCGAAGCTGCTGCCCCGCATCGAAGAGCTGCTTCAGGAAGTGCAGTGGCTGGATGGTCTGATCCTGATCACCGACTCGGACCGCGCCTGTTTTGTCTCCTTCTCGCAGGTGGATCCCTTGCTGCGTCGCCTGCGCCAGCGCCCTAAGGGGCCGGAGGTGGCTGAAAAGCTCTGCATGTCCTTGCTGGATTGCCACGGCAAGGGAGGTGCAAAGCCCGTCCTGGTCTTTCAAGGGGATGGCAGTTTCTGGCTCGGAATGATTGGTCCCAGCGGCAACAATCCGCATCGCCATCACGCCATCGCGCACCTGCATCGTTGCCTGGCCTTGGAGGGCTGACCGGCCACTGGGCAGAATCGGAACTCAGGTAGCCCCGGCCCAGTGCATTTTCAGGACATCATCAGCACGCTCAACCGGTTCTGGGCGGACCAGGGGTGTCTGTTGCTGCAGCCCTACGACACCGAGAAGGGTGCCGGCACCATGAGCCCCCACACGGTGCTTCGGGCGATTGGGCCTGAGCCTTGGGCCGTGGCCTATCCCGAACCCTGTCGACGCCCCACCGACGGCCGTTATGGGGATAACCCCAACCGGGCCCAGCACTACTTCCAGTACCAGGTGCTGATCAAGCCATCCCCAGACGGCATCCAGGAGACCTATCTGGCGTCACTGGAGGCGCTGGGCATCAAGGCTGCTGACCACGACATTCGTTTTGTTGAAGACAACTGGGAGTCGCCGACCCTCGGCGCCTGGGGTGTTGGCTGGGAAGTGTGGCTCGACGGTATGGAGGTCACCCAGTTCACCTATTTCCAGCAATGCGGCGGCATCGATTGCAAGCCCGTTTCGATTGAGATCACCTACGGCCTCGAGCGGCTGGCGATGTACCTCCAAGACGTGGAAAGTATTTGGGACCTCAGCTGGAACAGCGAGCGCAGTTACGGCGAGATTTGGCTGCCGTTTGAAAAGGGGCAGTGCCACTTCAACTTCGAGGCCTCCAATCCCGAGCGGCTCAAGCAGTTGTTCGCCATCTACGAGGCGGAAGCTGCTGATCTGATCGAGAAGCAACTGCCGGCACCGGCCTTGGATTTCGTTCTGAAGTGCAGCCACACCTTCAACTTGCTGGAGGCCCGTGGCGTGATTTCCGTGACGGAACGCACGGCCACCATTGGCCGGATCCGCAACCTGGCCCGCAAGGTGGCTGAGGCTTGGTTGGCGGAACGGGAGGCCCTTGGTTTCCCGCTGTTGAAGGGGGGAACTCTCGAGACAGCGGCCTAATGGTTTCTGCGTCGACGTCGTTCTGCTGATGCATTTGCCCTCTCTCTGCTGGCGCTCCTTGTGCTTCGAGGGATGCTGTGGGGGGCGCCGACGCCAAGCCGATCCGATCCGTCTCGCCTGACCCAAACGCCGCCTGCCGCCGTGGCGATCAGTGGTCGCTTGCTCGCCGATGTGCGCCGTTTTCCCTCGGGGTGTTCCTGCCTGTTGGAGGTGGATCGGATCGAGGCTCGCCGGGTCGAGGGGCGAACCGAGCTGCAGCTGCCTGACTGCTCTGCGCCGTTGCTGCAGGGCTGGCGTGTCCAGGCCATGGGTGTGCTGAGGCGTCCGCTGCCAGGAGCGCACCCGCTGTTGCCGGGGTCGGCAGAACGTCTGGCCCGCCAAGGCAGTTGGAGTCAGCTGCGGGTCGAGCGCATCGAGGTGCTGCAACGTCCATGGACGCCGTTGGCTGATCTGCGGCGCGATGTTGCCCATCGGCTGCAACAGGCCGTGGGGCCCCGACGGGGTGGATTTCTGGCCGCTCTGGTGCTGGGCAGCTCCCAGGTGCAGCTCCCGGATGACGTCAGAGAGGCGTTCCGCATGGCCGGCTTGTCCCATGCCCTCGCCGCATCAGGGTTCCACCTCTCCGTTTTGCTGGGCAGTGTGCTGATGCTGGCCCGCCGTTGGCCGTCAGGCCTACGGCTTCCCCTGGCGGCCATGGCGCTGCTGCTGTTTGTCTGTCTTGCCGGAGCCCAGCCATCGGTGGTGCGGGCGGTGCTCATGGCTGCGATGGCCTTGCTGATTCGTGAGTCAGGTCATCACAGCCGTCCTGTGGGGGTGCTGGTGCTGACGCTCAGCGGCATGTTGCTATTGCGCCCGGCCTGGGCCCTGTCGATTGGTTTTCAACTCAGTGCAGCGGCCACCGCTGGGTTGATCCTCACGGCTCCTCGCCTCGAGCAGGCTGTTCAAGCTTGTCTGCCGGGTCGCTGCCACGGCCTTGCCGCGGCCTTGTGCATCCCTGTGGCGGCCTTGCTCTGGACGCTGCCGCTGCAGTTGCTCCACTTCGGCGCCATGCCGTTGTATGCCCTGCTTGCCAATCTTCTCGTTGCCCCGCTGCTGGCACCGCTCACGCTGCTGGCCATGCTTTCGGCGTTGTTGGTTCTCGTGGGGCCTACGGGTTTGCTGCCCGTGCTGCTGTGGCCCGTCCATCAGTTGGCGGGCCTGGTGATGATCATGGCCAGTTGGATCAGCCACTGGCCTGGAGCCCAACTGCTCACCGGACGTCCCGAGCCGTGGGTGGTTGCCCTGCTGGTGCTGGGCATGTTGCCTTGGTTGCTGGGAGCAGAGCGCTGCTGCCGGCGCTGGGCGCTGCTCCCCATGGCAACCGCCCTGCTCGTCCATGGCCTGGTGCAGCTTGGCGATGGCCTGGTGGCGGTGGAGCGGTTCGGTCGCCACTGGTTGCTGGCTCGCCATCGTGGGCGTGCTGCGCTGGTGAGCACCCACGGCGATCCGCGCAGTTGCCGGATGGCACAGAGGCTCGCCGCCGTGCATGGCCACGCCCGTCTGGATTGGGTGATGCTCCTAGACCCTGTGGCAACAGACGTTCTTCCCTGTTGGCAAGCGCTGGCTCACCACGTTGAGGCTGCCCAGCAGGGTCTAGCCCCCATCGTCATCGGCCAGGTGTTGCAGAGCACTGGTTTATCGGTGCGGCGCCTGCCGCATCGCTCTGGAGCAATGGTGATGCGGGTGGGACGTCAGCGCTGGCATCTGTTTCCCAGGCCTCAGGCCTTGTGGGCACTGCAGGCGCAACAGCGATCCGACCCCCGGCAGGTGATCACCGGAACATGGCTTGGCTTCAAGCCTTCCGGTTCACAGCGGCGTTGGCTTCTGCAGCATGGGGCTGGCTCGCGGTTCATTGGCCTTTAAAGTGCTTATACGCCTTAGGGCGTGTGGAGAGGTGGCAGAGTCCGGTTGATCGCGCACGACTCGAAATCGTGTAGGGGTAACACCCTCGTGGGTTCGAATCCCACCCTCTCCGTTTTTGAATGAACGAAAACTGACCGATTGAGCGATATTGAATTCACTCTCGCGCAGATTTTCTTAGAAAGGGGGTATTGATCTCAAGAAAGACTGATCAAATGTATTCACCGTGCAGCAGCTGTGTGCGGCATAGTTTTTTATTTCTATCAGCCATTTGTTGTATTCCCTGTGATACAAGAAATTAGAAATTTTTCTGCTTACTTTTGCTGAAAGTGCAATCAGCGCTGCTCTCATCGATGGCTCATCTTCGGTGTGGAGACGATCAAAGATGCGTTTTCGCCATTCTTTCGGTGAGGTGTAGAGGGTGATCACGTCGAGCCGCTTGGTTCGCTTTGAAATCTGCCGCAACATCTTCAAATTGGTGTTGTGATTGATGCTCGTCAGGTCGACATGAAGCAGCAGGCAGTGTTTTAGCTTCCGTGTTTTTCGTTTTTTGAAGTTGGCTGGATCCATCAGTCTCTGCATTCGTTCAACTGTGGAGCGTTTCAGGCGTTGATTTGGATCACAGCCCAGTTGCTTCAGCACGTTCAAAGTGAACGCATCGTGAGGTGGCTGGCTCAGTTTTTTGATCAAATGCGTCTTGCCTGAGCCTGATGCACCTGCAATCACAATCACGTGGCGAGCCCTTCTGCCCTTGTTGCTCCTCCTCATTTCGCCCCTTGTCCCGTCTCCGGCTGCAATCTTGCATGCCAGAGATCTTTCATTCGCATGTGTAGTGTTAAAGCGCTTTGGGTGGCTTCCCGTCAAATTCTTTTAACAACCCCTCTTGATCTCCTCAGGAATGGAATAGAAGCACCAGTCCTTGTTCCACTTGATGGAACTCCCGTTCCTCGCGGCTGAGGTCGAGCCCCACATTGAGCCCTTCTTTGAGTGCGTCCTCAAAGGGTGGTGTTGATGGTGGAGCGCTGTCAATCCAGAGTGCTGCAATACCCACCGCCGTGGCATGCCAACGGAATCGACTCGTTGTGCCGATGTCCGGTTCATTCAACGCCTCTTCCAGGAGGATGTTGATGGTGAGGTTCGTGCTGGACATGTGCACCAGCATCGTGATCTTGTCTTGCTCCTGCAATGAGCTGAGAGACTTCGTATCGTTCGTTTCATTCCAGAGGGATGTCCTCGGCTTCGGACCACCTCCCGCAGCGCATCGCTCTGGTTCATGAGTGGTTCTCGCCTCGCTCCGTTGGAGGTGCAGAACAGGTTGTTCAAGAGGTTGATTCCCTTCTGCGCAACCTTGGCCGTGAGCCGCAGTTGGCCGCCCTGATCGATGCGGAATCCCGCCGGTTGGGCAGTTGGTTGCATGGTCGCTCTGTTCTCACCAGCCCGATACAGCGCCTGCCCTGGGGGCACAGCCACGTTCAGCAGTACCTGCCGCTGTTGCCCTTTGCGATCGAGCAGATCGATCTTGGCGCCGCTGAGTTGGTGATCAGCAGTAGCCATTTGGTCGCCAAGGGTGTGCTCACCGCTCCAGATCAGTTGCACATCAGTTATGTGCACACGCCGGTGCGTTACGCCTGGGACCAGATGCACGCTTATCTGCAGCGCTCCGCGCTGGTTCGGTGTGGTCTGGGCCCCTTGATTCGCTGGCAGCTCCATGCACTGCGCCAATGGGACCAACTCAGTGCCCAGCGGGTGGATCACCTCATTGCTAACTCCCGATTCACGGCGCGGCGAATCCGCAAGTACTGGGGGCGGGAAGCCAACGTGATCCATCCCCCTGTCGAGGTGGATCGCTTTCGCTGGAATGCAGATCGTGACGACGTCTACCTCTGCCTGTGCCGTTTGGTCCCTTACAAGCGGGTGGATCTGGTGGTGGAAGCCTTCAACCGGCTGGGTCTTCCCCTGCTGGTGGTTGGCGATGGCCCTGAGCGGGGAAGGTTGGAGGCTCTGGCCGGTCCCACTGTCACCTTGCTCGGCCGTCAGTCCCAGCAGCAGGTGGAAGAGCTCATGGCTCGTTGTCGGGCATTTGTGTATGCCGGTCTGGAGGATTTCGGCATTGCTCCGGTGGAAGCGATGGCGGCTGGAGCGCCGGTGATTGGGTTGGGGCGGGGCGGTTTGTTGGACACGGTGCGTTGTGCAGCGGCCGGGTTGCGCGAGCCCACCGGGGTGCTGTTCCCGGACCAGAGCGTCGAGTCGCTTGTGCAGGCCGTGGAGTGGTTTGAACAAGAACGGATTTGGCGTTCTCTGGATTCGGAATCCATCCGTGCGTGGGCTGAGCGCTTTCGGCCGGAAGCCTTTGCGGCGCGCTTTGATTCGGTTCTGCGAACGGCCTGGCGCGCCCATCAACGGGGCTGTGCCGTTGCAGCGAGTGACCCCGCGGAGATGCCAGGGCTCCAGCTGTGACGTTGAGTGTGGTGAGTCCCAGGTTGAGCCTTTGACCTCGGCCTCCAGGCCTTCCTTGATTCAGACCGCAGGGCGTGCAGCTCGCCGTGGCAAGTACAAGCCACACCTTGCGCTGATCTCAGCTCCGCCGTCGGTTCTGTCGACCGGCATGCTGATTCGTCATCAGAACCGTTGGGGCCGAGTCTTCAAGCGCACCGGAGATATTGTTTTTTCTCTCGCCGTTCTCAGCATCGGTTCACCGGTGTTGCTGCTGCTGGCGGGATTGGTGAAGCTCAGTTCGCCGGGGCCTGTGTTTTACGTCCAGCGTCGGGTGGGCCGGAGCTACCAGCGTTTTGGCTGTATCAAGTTCCGGACCATGCGGGCCGATGCGGATGACGTTCTGGCGCGTGTTCTGGAGGCGGATCCCTCGCTGCGTGACGAGTTCGAGCGTGACTTCAAGCTCAAGCGTGATCCACGGATCACTCCTATTGGTCGTTTTCTCCGCCGCTCGAGTCTCGATGAGCTGCCGCAGTTTTTGAACGTTCTTCGCGGTGAGATGAGCGTTGTTGGGCCACGTCCAATCGTTCAGAAGGAACTCGTTCGTTATGGCCCCTACATGGACGAAGTTGCCTCAGTTCGCCCTGGGTTGACTGGGCTCTGGCAAGTCAGTGGCAGAAACAACCTGAGCTACAAAAAACGCGTCAAGCTCGATCTGGCCTATGCCCGTGGTCGTTCGTTCGGCCTGGACTTCGCCATCATCCTTCGCACGTTTGGTGTGTTGCTCCTACCGATGGACCGTGGTGCCTACTGACTGAGCTCAACGGGTGATCGCCAATTGGATGATTCCCAGAGCACTGAGCCAGACGATCTCCAGCCGGCTAGATGCCTTTAGAACAGCTCTGACCAAAGTCACGTTTGCAGTTGGTTGGCCAGCTCCAAGCACCGGTTTCTGTACCAAGAGCTCTCCATACCTGTTTTCGCCGCCGAGTTGGATCCCGATGCAGTGGGCGTAGATCGCTTCCGAACGCCCTGCATTGGGGGATGGATCTGCAGACCCATCTCGTTCTGCAGCTTGCACCCGTTGCGCCCACTGCTTCCAGGGAGGGCAGACCAGGGGCAGCGTCAGCATGACCAGACGACAGGGCAGCCAGGTCAGCAGATCATCCAGGCGTGCGCCGGCTGTTCCTAGCCAGCGCAGACGACCGGTGCGGTACCCGAGCATGGAATCCAGCGTGCTGCTGGCCTTGAAGCCCCAGGCCAGCGCCAGGGGGCCAGGACCAGAGGGCATGACCATCCAAAGCAGCGCACCGATCCCCATCCAGAACAGAGGTGCGAACACGCCATCCACAGCATTTTCCGAGGCTGTTTCGGCTGCGGCCCTGAGCAGTCCCTCTCGATCCAAGCTCTGAACGTCTCGTCCGACGATCCAGCTCAAGTTCCTGCGGGCCAGCTCGAGGTCTCCTGCCGCCGCTGATGGCAAGGCATTCACCACCGCCAGCACGCTGTCCCTCAGGCTGCGGGCCGCCAGGGTGCTGGCGAGGCTCAGGGCCAGAACGGGGATGGAAATCCACTGCCATGGGGAGGGAAGCCACAGCAGCCGCTCCAGACACCAGCCCGTCAGCACGCTGCCAAGCACCAGGATCAGGGTGATCAGGCCTCCCCCGATCCTTAGCTTCATCGGATCGTCCCCAGCCCATGGCTCGACCCAATGGCGCAACTGCCGGATGCTCCACCCCATCACCACCACGGGGTGGAGTATCCGGCGCGGGTCACCGATCAACTGATCCAGCAGTGCTGCCCCAAGCACCAGCAGGCCTCCCATCGTTTCTGAGGTCATGGGAGGGGCATGGCCTGGAACCAACAAAAATCCCCGCTCTGCACCGTTAGGGCAACAGAGCGGGGGACGCGGTGAGTGATGGTGTTTGATCCCACCGGGTGTTCAGCGCTTGCGCTGGATCAGGCGTCCTTCAGCCAGCTGAACATCGAGCGAAGGCCTTTGCCCACTTTCTCGATCGGATGCTGAGAGTCACGATCGCGCACCTTCTTCATTTCGGGTTTGCCGGCTTCGCATTCGGCCACGAAGTTCCTGGCGAAGGTGCCGTCCTGGATATCAGCCAGAACACGCTTCATCTCGGCCTTGGTGTCGGCGGTGATCAAACGAGGGCCACTGACGTAATCGCCGTACTCCGCGGTATTGGAGATCGAATCGCGCATGGAGGTCAGTCCTCCCTTCACCATCAGATCAACAATCAGCTTCACCTCGTGCATGCACTCGAAGTAAGCCAGTTCGGGCTGGTAACCCGCTTCCACCAAGGTCTCGAAACCAGCTTTCACGAGTTCGGACAGACCGCCACACAGCACAGCCTGCTCACCGAACAGATCGGTTTCGGTCTCTTCCTTGAAGTTGGTCTCCAGGATGCCGGCACGCGTGCCACCGATTCCTTTGGCGTAGGCCATGGCCATGCCGCGAGCGTTGCCGGAAGCATCCTGTTCGATAGCGAACAAGGCGGGCACGCCCTGGCCGTTCTGATACTCCCAACGCACGGTGTGGCCAGGACCCTTCGGAGCGATCATCACCACATCCACATCAGCGGGGGGCTTGATCAGCTCGAAGCGGATGTTGAAGCCGTGGGCAAAGCTGAGCACCTTGCCTGCACTCAGGTGAGGTGCGATTTCCTTCTCGTAGACGTCCTTCTGGAATTCGTCGGGCAGCAAGACCATGATCCAGTCCGCTTTGGCCGAGGCATCGGCCACGCTCAGCACTTCAAGACCATCGGCCTTGGCTTTCTCTGCTGAGCGGCTTCCGTCGTAGAGGCCCACCACCACGTTCACACCTGAATCCTTCAGGTTCAGAGCGTGGGCATGACCCTGGGAGCCATAACCAATGATGGCCACGGTCTTGCCGTTCAGCAGACCGAGATCGGCGTCGGAGTCGTAGAAGAGCTGGGCCATCCGGGGCGGGCTTGCGGAACACTGCAGTGGACGAGCTTACGCAGTGGCCTGCCCCGTTCTGTTCAAGCCTCGTTCGGATGGGAGATGACGCGGTCGATCAGGCCGTATTCCTTGGCTTCTTCGGCACTAAGGAAGTAGTCCCGGTCGGTGTCCTTCTCGATCTTCTCGAAGCTCTGGCCACTCATGTCGGCCAGGGAGCGGTTGAGCATCTCCTTCATCCGCAGGATCTCCCTTGCCTCGATTTCGATGTCACTGGCCTGGCGACGGCTGGTGCCGCCGAGGGGCTGGTGAATCATGATCCGGCTGTGGGGTAGAGCGACCCGCTTCCCTTTGGTGCCAGCGGCGAGGAGAAAGGCACCCATGGATGCAGCAAGACCAACGCAGATGGTCACCACCTCGCTTTTGACGTACTGGATGGTGTCGTAGATGGCCAGTCCCGCTGTGACGGAGCCACCGGGGGAGTTGATGTACAGGTAGATCGGCTTGCTGCTGTCTTCTGAGTCGAGATAGAGCATCTGGGCCACCAGGCTGTTGGCGATGCTGTCATTGACCTCAGAGCCGAGGAAGAGGATCCGCTCCACCCCCAGACGGGTGTAGATGTCGACCCAGCGCTCCATCTGGCTGCCGGGCAGGCGGTAGGGAACGCTGGGGGTACCGATCGGCATGGTTCAGAACGTTGAAGAAAGAAGTGCAGGAGGGTTGGATCTGATGCCGTCGATCAGACGGGGGGATTGCCAGGCAGGTCTTTACGGCTGCTGAGCACGCGGTCAATGAGTCCGTACTCAACAGCTTGTTGAGGGGTTAGGTAGCTCATCCGGTCGGAGTCCTTGCTCAGATCTTCCACTGAACGACCTGTGTTGGTGGAAAGGATTTCGAGCATTGCCTGCTTGTTGTGCAGCACTTCTTTGGCCCGGATCTGGATGTCCGTCGCCTGGCCGCGGGCGCCGCTGCGGGGTTGGTGCAGAACGATGGAGGAGTGAGGCAATGCAGCCCGTTGACCTTTCGTTCCTGCTGAAAGGATCACCGCCGCCGTGCCCATGGCCTGGCCGATGCAGATGGTGTGCACCGGAGGCTTGACATAGCGGAGGGTGTCGCAGATGGCGAAGGCTTCGGTCTCGAAGCCGATGGCATCACCCGAGTACCAGCTCGTGCCTGTGGAGTTGATGTAGAAGTAAATCGGCTTCTCTGGGTTGTCGAATTCCAGATAAAGCAGCTGAGCAATGATCAGCTCAGTCACGTCGATGCCCATCTGACGCTTGGCGTCGTCGTCAGAGAACAGGGGCAAGCCCAGGTAAACGATCCGCTCCTTGAGCAGGAGTGAGGGAAGGTCAGGAGGTGGTGTGCGCATCACGGCGCTGTCGCCGTAGTACGGGGCCGAAGTTGTCATCTCCACCATCGCGGTGGGGCGAGCCTAGCCGGGGTCAGCGGGCTTGCGGTTGCTGGTTTTGGCCGGTTTCCCCTGACTTTTCGATTTCGTTGCAGGCTTGGTGTCGGTTGATGCATCCTTCTCGTCCAACCGTGCAAACACCATGCGACCGGTTGGGGTTTGCAGGGCACCGGTTACCACCACAGGTTTGCGTTGGCCGATTAGCGATTTCGCCTCGTTGACCACCACCATCGTTCCGTCGTCGAGGTAGCCGACACCCTGGCTGTCCTCCTTGCCTTCACGCACGATCTTGAGTTTGAGCTCATCGCCGGGTTGCACTTCAGGCCGCAACGCGATCACCAGCTCACTCAGATTCATCACCTTCAGGTCTTTGACCTGGGCCACCTGCGCCAGGTTGAAGTCTGCGGTCACCAGCGTGCCGCCGGTGTCAGACGCAAGCTGCAGCAGTCGGTCGTCGGTTCCCTTGCCGTCGTAACGGGTGCTGTTGATCACCAACCGCCGTCCGTAGGTTTCCCGCAGATCCTTCAGCAGCTTCAGGCCACGTCGGCCCTTGGCCCTCTTTTCGATGTTGGTGGAGTCCGACAGCTGTTGCATCTCATCGATCACCGATTCGGCAACGATCACCTGCCCTTCCAGCAAGCCGCAGGCGAGCATGCCGCGGATCCGGCCATCGATGATCACGCTGGTGTCCAGAATCTTGGCTGTGGCGGGGGTCAGCACCCCATCGGCCACCAGCAGGGCCTCTGTGCTGGCGGGATTGAACAGGCGCAGCAGCGTGCGGCCGTGAACTTCCGCCAGGTTGCTTCCCAGAATTCCGAAAAAGACGTTGCTCACCACCGCGAGAAGGGGTTTGAGCAGAACAATTCCCCCGGAGAACGGAAGCAGCAGAACGGGCAGCAGCAGCAGGTTGGCTACCAGCAGCCCCAGGATCAGGCCGACAGCGCGGCTCACCAGTAGATCGGTGGGCATGGTGCGCACCTGTTGCATCAGGCGCACCCGCAGCTTTTTGAACACCAGGCCTGCAATCAAGCCAACGCCACCGCCAGCTCCGCTGAGCTGGAGACGTAACTGTTCAGCATTGGTGGTTGCACTGACCAGGCCATCGGGCAGCAGATGAATCCCCATCCACCCGGCAGCTGCACCGGAAACGACAAACAGAAGCAGGATGAGCGGATCCACCATGGGTTCAGGTCGTGGCAGCTCGATCCGGATGCCAAAAGCATGCCTTATCCCATCCCGCCCCGCAGCGCCTACCTCCACATTCCCTTCTGCCACCGGCGCTGTTACTACTGCGATTTCGCCGTTGTTCCCCTGGGGGACCAAGCCCGCGCCGATCAGGGGCCTGGCAGTCGCTCGATCCGTGAGTACCTGACCCTGCTGCATCGGGAAATCGCCTCTGCCCCAAGCGGTCCGCCCCTATCCACGGTCTATATCGGTGGGGGAACTCCATCGCTGTTGTGCCCTGATCAGATCGGAGCACTGCTCGATGCCTTGGCAAACAAATTTGGTCTTCAGCCGGGTGCGGAAATCACCCTGGAGATGGATCCGGCCACCTTTGATTCCGCGCAATTGGCCTCCGTACTGGCCCATGGAGTGAATCGCATCAGCCTGGGGGGCCAGAGCTTTGATGACGCGGTGCTCGAACAGCTGGGGCGTCGGCACCGCCAGAGCGACCTCCATGCGGCGATCGACTGGATGGTGCAGGCCTTGAGCGATGGCACGCTTCGATCCTGGAGTCTCGATCTCATCCAGAACCTCCCGGGCCAGACCCTTTCCGGGTGGGATTCGCAGTTGGATCAGGCGATTGCCAGTCAGGCCCCCCATCTCTCGATCTACGACCTTTCGGTGGAACCGGGCACGGTGTTTGATCGCCAACGCTCGCTTGGCCTGTTGAAGCTGCCGGAGGACGACCTTGCCGTTGCGCTGATGGGGCGAACCACCCAACGACTCGCAGCTGCCGGCCTCAGCCGCTACGAGATTTCAAACCACGCCCGTCCGGGGCATGCCTCCCGACATAACCGGGTGTATTGGAGTGGTGCCGGTTGGTGGGGATTTGGCATGGGAGCGACATCAGCACCCTGGGGGGTGCGCTTGGCGCGACCCCGCACCCGCGCTGCCTATGCGGCATGGCTGGATCACCCTCCTGAGGAATCCATCGCCGAGGCTGGTCTCCCCCTGGATGATCAATTGCTGGTGGGTCTGCGGCGCAGGGAAGGAGTGACCCTTCAAGGTCTTGATGCCGATGCCCTGGTGCGACGTTGGCAACCGTTCGTTGAGCGTGGATGGCTGCAGCAGCGAGCAGGGCGTTGGTGCCTCACCGACCCCGAGGGCATGGCCCTCAGCAATCAGGTGTTGATTGAGGTGATTCTTTGGTGGGAGGAGTGTGGTTCCGGGTCTGGCTGACCCAACCCTTCAATGCGTCGATGAACAAGCGGCGGCCATCCACGAGCGCTGGGCTGAACGGAGGTTGTTTGGCGGTGAGCCCCAGCAGATCTGCCGTGACGCGCACCTGGCCGTCGCAGCCGTCACCTGCACCGATGCCGATCACCGGGATGGTTAGGGCCTGCTGCACCCGGCACGCCAGCTCCGATGGAACATGTTCCAGCACCAAGGAGAAGCAGCCCTTCTGCTCGAGGGTGCATGCCTGCTCGATCAGGCGTTCCTGGCTGATGGCGTCCGTGGCCTGGCGGCGATAACCCAAACGATGCACGGCCTGGGGGGTGAGGCCCAGATGCCCCATCACAGGAATGCCCATCCGCACCAGTCGGTCGATCACGGCGACGACCTCCGGTTCCGCTCCCTCCAATTTCACCGCTGCAGCACTGGACTCCTTCAGCAGGTGTCCTGCAGCCGCCACGGCGCGGTCTTCACCGCACTGGTAGCTGAGAAAGGGCAGGTCGCAGACCAACAGGGGCTGATCGGCGGGCATGCTCGTCAATCCCCGCGCCACCGCCTGGGTGTGATGGAGCATCTGGTCCAGGCTCACCGGCAGGGTTGTGGCATGGCCCAGCGCCACCATCGCCAGTGAATCACCGACCAGCAGCACATCGGCACCGGCGGCTTCAGCCAGAGCCGCAGAGAGGCTGTCCCAAGCGGTGAGCACGGCGATGGGTTGGCCCTTCTGCTTGAAGCGGGTCAGATCAGAAGGACGCATGCAGCTTCAGAACCCCTCGGGGGCTCATTGCTAGCATTCGATGGATTCGGGCCCATGCGGCTCTGACGCCCAAATCTGGTCAGGACCGGAAGGGAGCAGCCACACGGGATGCTCAGGGCAGGCGTGGGTTCCGGGTCACCACCTTCGAAAGAGTCGTCAGACCACAAGGCCTGACGGGACTCTCATACAGTGCCGTTGTCTTGTTGTTGACGGCGACGCAGGAATTCAGGAATTCTCGCGCCGTTCTCTTCGGGTTCAGCACGGTTTGACATGGATGGCATGGAGCGGCTGCGCTCGCTGCGGTAGGGCTGCTTGTTTTCGAATCCTGTGGCGATCACCGTGACGTGAATCTCGCCTTCGAGCGCCTCATCCACCACAGCTCCCACGATGATGTTTGCTTCGGGGTCGACGACGTCGTAGATCACCTCTGAAGCCGTGGTCATGTCCTCCAGGGTCATGTCCTTGCCGCCGCTGATGTTGATCACACAGCCTTTTGCGCCATCGATCCGCTCGGTTTCAAGCAGTGGGCTGGCGATCGCGGCCTGGGCTGCTTCCACGGCTCTGGAGCGACCGGAACCGATGCCGATGCCCAGCAGTGCCGTTCCCGCTTCTGTCATCACGGAGCGAACGTCCGCAAAGTCAACGTTCACCAGGCCAGGGCAGGTGATGATGTCACTGATGCCTTTGACGCCCATGCGCAGAACATCGTCCGCACTGCGGAAGGCTTCCTGAAGGGGAGCTCCGCCGATGGCATCACGCAGGCGGTCGTTGGGGATCACGATGAGGGTGTCCACGTGTTCCGCCAAGCGAGCGATTCCTTCGTCGGCCTGACGCATGCGACGACGGCCCTCGAAGCTGAACGGCTTGGTCACGATGCCGACGGTGAGAGCACCGACTTCACGGGCGACTTCGGCCACCACTGGTGCGGCACCAGTACCGGTTCCACCGCCCATGCCAGCGGCAATGAACACAAGATCGGAGCCCTGCAGTGCGTCGTGCAGGTCAGTACGGGATTCCTCGGCTGCTTTCTGGCCGATGGTCGGATTGCCACCGGCGCCAAGCCCTCGGGTCAGGGTCTGCCCCAACTGCAGGCGTTGCTGGGCTTGCGACTGGATTAGGGCCTGTGCATCGGTGTTGAGAACGCGATAGCCCACACCCTCAAGGTCACTGAGGATCATGCGGTTGACGGCATTACTTCCACCGCCGCCAACGCCGATTACCTCGATGCGGGCGGATTGGCTGGGCTGGATTCCCGCTGCCGTGTAAGACCCTGAGCCGCTCACCATCTCCATCGTCGAGGCAGAACCGTTTGGTTGCGATGCATTATGTCCCTGAAGCTTGGTCTCGGCTTTAACAGATCACAAACCAGGAACTGAGGTTGTGGTCTCCAGATTTTTAATCCTCTGGATTCAGGGTTGTGTTTTGACCTTTTTGGGCTCGGGTGGCGTCGGCAGTTGCAGTTCTGGTCGGTCCGGATTGCTGAGATCAAGGCTGCTCTGATGGGCCTGGCGCAGCTGCTTCGGCAACGTCTTGTTGAGGTGGACGATCGTCTCGATCTGGGCGTTCAGAAGGGCTGGTTCGCCACCTAGATCGATCTGGCCCAGTGCGGTGGTGATCAGGCTGACATTGCCGTCGGGGTGAAGCACGATGGCTTTCAGCCTCCCCTCGAAGCGATCCCGTTGTTGCAGCAGTGCAGCGATCTGGCTGCGTTGTTGGTCGTTCCAACCACGCACCACGATCTCCGTCAGTGGCTCTGGCAAAGCGTCGCTCAGGGGGATCCACTGCCCTTCGGCGTTCAGCAGCCCCCGTTCCCGTCCAAAAGGACCCTGACGCACCGCCTTGGCGACGGGAATCTCGGGCTTCAGGCTGATCAAGAGGCGAGCAGGCAGCATTCGTCGCTGCACATGAGCGCTTTGCACCGGCAAGGACTTGATCAGCTGTTGTTCAAGTGCCCTGGGACTGACCTCTAGCAGGGGTTGGGGAAAGCGCAGCTTGGCGGCCTCGATGACCTGATTGGCCTCAAGGGCAGTGCCACCGGTCAGGATCAGCGCCTCAGGGCTCCGCAGCGTCCAGCCATGGCGCAGCAGGATCCAGGAGAATCCACCACTGACAAGCAGCAAGGCCACAAAGCGCCAAAGTTGAATCAACAGGGTCTGGCGACGCTGCCGGCGCAATTCCCGGCGCCGGGCGACCTGAGTGGAAACCGGCTGTTGGGAGGATTTGTTGTTGGTCGAGACCCGGCTCAAAGGTCGCACCGGGCCCGTGCCATCAGTTGCTCACCCCAGCTGCGCGCTCGGTCGGCATCAGAGAAGGGCACATCCATCTTCAGATCTTTACCGATGAGGCGAAGACGACAGCGGCCCTGGGATTCCTCGGTGAGGGGAGCTTCGCCGGACGCCAGTGACATCAGTTCCACAAGCTCCAGCCTGCAGACATCAAACGAGCCCTGATCTTGAAAACTGCCCGCTTCGAAGCTGCTCCATTGCAGTTCACCGTCTTTCAGGCGGGCACCGCCACAACCGTCAAGCTTGGCGAGTTCGGAGCCTTCGGCCCAGGCACGAAACAGGTTTTGGCGCCGTCGTTCCAGCCATCCGAGCGACGCCAGCAGCACAAAGGCCAGCAGCAATGGAAACCAGAGCAGTCCGTGGCTCATGGGTCAGGCGAAGGACGCTGCGCTCATTCTCCTGCTGTTTGGATCAGTTTGTGCACCAACTGTTCGAGTGTTACGCCGCTGGCCGCCCAGAGCATCGGGAACATGCTCTGGGCCGTGAAACCAGGCAGGGTGTTGATTTCGTTGATCCAAAGCTGATCGTTGGCGTCGTCGTAGAAGAAATCCACCCGCCCCATGCCGTTAACGCCAACGGCAGCGCAGGCCTGCAAGGCCTGCGCACGGATGCGCTCACTCACCTGATCAGGCAGGGGCGCTGGAATCAACGTGCTGCTTCGCCCTGCGGTGTATTTCGTCTCGTAGTCGTACCAGTCCGCATCAAAACGAACCTCGCCGATCACTGACGCTTCGAGCGTGCGTCCTCCCAGGACGGCGCATTCCACTTCTCTGGCGTTGACGCCCTGCTCCACCACAAGCCTTGGATCGAGTGCTGCTGCCTGGTTGAGGCCTTCTTCCAGTTCCTGCCGGGAACGTACCTTGCTGATTCCAACCGACGAGCCGAGATTGGCTGGCTTCACAAAACAGGGGTAGTTCAGTTCGGTCTCAATCCGATTCAAGAGGGCTGAACGGCTGTTGGCGTCCTCGAGTTCGGACGCGTGAAGAGCCACATAGGGCACTTGAGACAGCCCGGCGCTGGTGAAGGCGGACTTCATCGCCTGCTTGTCCATGCTGACGGCGGAGCCGAGAACACCGGCCCCCACAAAAGGTTTGCCGGTCAGTTGGAACAACCCCTGAATCGTTCCGTCCTCGCCATTGGGACCATGCAGCACCGGGTACCAGATGTCGACAGCGTCACATCCCTCCGGGAACCCTTGGAATCCTGAGGGTGGCAGGGGTGAAGTGAGCTCCGGTGCGGTTTCGGAGACCAGGGTTGCCTCGGCCACTTCCGTTCCCCACCAGCGACCATCACGGTCGATGTAGATCGCCTGCACCGTATAGCGCTCTCTGTTGTGCCCGCTGCGCAGGCCTCGGACGACGGTCGCCGCAGAACGGATCGAAACGTCGTGCTCTCCAGAGCGGCCTCCAAAAACGAGCCCGACCGTGATGGGACTGGACGGCATGAATGCTGCGACCCCTGAGCAGTGGGAGCGCCAAAGGTATCAGCGTTGTGCTCAGCGGGGCAGGGGGGTGCCGCTGAGTGAAAAGGAGCGCACGGCATCGATGCGCACCTGCACGAGATCGCCGGCTTCGAAGGCCTCACCATCCGGTCCGGTGGCACTGAAGAAGGTCAGGCGATTGGTGCGGGTTCGCCCCATCAGCTGCGATGGGTCCTTGGGATTGATGCCCTCCGCTAGCACTTCTTCAGTGCGCCCCTCATAGCGGGCATTGGCCCTGCGAGCGCAGCGTTCGACCAGGGCATTGATTTCGCGCAGGCGTTCCACCTTCACCTCTTCCGGCAGTTGGTTGTCCCAGTCAGCCGCTGGGGTGTTGGGCCGGGGTGAATAGGCCGCCGTGTTCACCTGATCGAAGCCGATCTCTTCGATCAGGTCGAGGGTGCGGCGGTACTGCGCATCGGTTTCGCCGGGGAAAGCAACGATCACATCGGCGCTCAATGAGGCATCGGGCATGCGCTCACGGATGCGGTCGATGATCCGCCGGTAGCGCTCAACGGTGTAGCCCCGGGCCATGGCCTGCAACACGTCGTTGTCCCCGCTCTGAAACGGAATGTGGAAGTGTTCACAGAGCTTGGGCAGGTCGGCACAGGCATCGATCAGCCGCTCGGTGAAGTAGCGCGGATGGCTGGTGGCAAAACGGATCCGTTCAATGCCCTCCACGTCGTGGACGTGATGGAGCAGATCGGTGAGGGTGTGTTGGCGGCGACCCTCTGGTGTGATGCCCGGCAGATCACGGCCGTAGGCATCAATGTTCTGGCCGAGCAGGGTGATCTCTTTGTAGCCCTGGGCGGCAAGACCCTCCATTTCCAGCTTGATCGCCTGGGGCAGCCGTGATTGTTCTTTGCCCCGCACGGAGGGCACCACGCAGTAGGTGCAACGTTCGTTGCAGCCGTAAATCACGTTCACCCAGCCGCAGATGCTGCTGTCCCGGCGGGCCGTGGTGATGTCTTCAAGGATGTGGTGGTCTTCGGTGGCCACCACCTGCTGACCGCTGTCCACCTGCAGCAGCAGGGTCTCAAGCCGGTTGGCGTGCTGCGGTCCCATCACCAGATCCAGCTCCGGAACGCGCCGCAGCAATGATTCGCCCTCCTGCTGGGCAACACACCCCGCCACCACCAGGGTGAGATTGGGGTTGCTGCGTTTTCTCTGGGCTTGTCTGCCGAGGTAGCTGTAAACCTTCTGCTCGGCGTTGTCCCGAATGGTGCAGGTGTTGTAAAGAACCAGATCGGCATCCAGTTCGGCTGACGCCTCCTGGTAGCCCATGGCCTCCAGGATTCCCGCCATTCGTTCGGAATCCGCCTTGTTCATCTGGCAGCCGAACGTAGTGATCCAGTAGCTGCCGCGCTGGGGATTGGCAGTGGCGTCAGTGGCGAGGGGGGCGGAGGCGACCAAATCTCTGGCTCAAGCCTTCTCAGTGTGAGTCACAGCGGTGTTGTGTCAGTTTGGAGATTGACGGCCGGATGGCGATGGGCTGGGCCCTCACACGGTTTTCGCTCACCAAGGCCGTGCCCCTGACGATCAGCCGGGGCACCACAGCTGCCGTGGTGCGATTGGAGCTCAGGTTGGAACGTGATGGCCTGGTCGGCCGCGGCGAGACCGGTGGATTTGAAACCGGCCACCGTGCCTTTGCCCTGGAGGCTGTGGAACAGGAACTGCTGGCGCTGTTGCCGCACCTAGAGGCTCTGGATCCCAACCGTCCGCAACGGTTCGAGCCCCTGCTGGCAGGCCTGAGTCCACCGGCTCGTTGTGCCATCGACCTGGCTTTGTGGGACTGGCATGGGCAACGGCTCGGCCATCCGCTATGGCGGCTCTGGGGACTGGATCCAGCCGAGGGTGTGGCCACAAGCGTCACCCTGGGACTGGCTCCTGTGGATGCCGTGTTGGATCGTCTGGACCGCTGGTGGACGCAGCTGCCGGCGACGCGGGTGAAGCTCAAGCTGGGCAGCCCAGACGGGTTGGACCACGACCTCAGCCTGTTGGAGGCTGTGGCCCAAGCCATCACGGATCGATCCCAGCGGCAGGGTGTGGTGGTCGAACTGCAAGTGGATGCCAACGGTGGATGGACCGTGGATCAGACCAGGCGAATGCTGGAGCCCCTGGCCTCACACCAGGTGGTGCTGCTGGAGCAGCCCCTGGCTCCTGATCTGGATCCGACGCAGGACACAGCCGGATTCGCGGCGCTGCACCCGCACTGTCCGATGGCCTTGGTGGCGGATGAAAGTTGCTGGGATCTGGAGGATCTCCTGCGTCTGGCTCCGGTGGTGGATGGTGTGAATCTCAAGCTTCTGAAGACCGGGGGGCTCAGTCAGGCCCTGCTGATGGCCCAATTGGCGCAGAAGAAGGGGTTGGACCTGATGGTGGGGTGTTACTCCGACAGCTCCTTGTTGAACGGTGCAGCAGCTCAGATGTTGCCTCTGATCCGTTGGCCGGATCTCGACAGCCATCTCAACTTGGTGGATGACCCCTTTGTTGGCCTTGAGTTGCAGGACGATCGTTTGCGACCTTCGGCGATGCCTGGATTGGGGATCCGCCAGGCAGGAGGCACAGCAGCCTTATGAGCGGGATTCAGGCGCCGCCGGGATTTCGGGAGATGCGTTTGGTGCTGCTCCAACACGGCGGTTTGGCCAGCCTCACCGGCAAGACTGGTCTGGCCATGCTCCGCCACCGTGCCGGACCGATCGTCGCGGTGATCGATCCCGACCATGCGGGCCAGTCTCTGCAACACGTCACCGGCATCGAGCGTGACGTGCCGGTGGTGGCGGATTTGGCTGCGGCTCTGCCCTACAAGCCAGAGGTCGCGGTGGTCGGCCTGGCTCCCTCGGGGGGGCGGCTGCCTGATCCTGTCCGCCACGACGTCTTGGCGGCGTTGCGCGCAGGCCTCCATCTCGCCAGCGGACTCCACACTCGCCTGGCCGATGATCCGAAGCTCGCGGATGCCCGCTGGCCCGACCGCTGGATCTGGGATCTGCGTCGGGAGCCGGAAGGACTCAACGTTGGCCAGGCACGCGCCGCAGCGCTCCCCTGTCGGCGCCTTCTGGCCGTTGGCACCGATATGGCTGTCGGCAAGATGAGTGCATGCCTTTCTTTGCTGGAGGCGGCCCAGCGCACCGGCATTTCCGCGCGCTTTGTAGGGACAGGACAGGCGGGAATCCTGATCAGCGGGGAAGGGGTCGCTCTGGATGCTGTTCGCGTCGATTACGCCGCCGGTGCGGTGGAGGCGGCGGTGCTGCGGGCGGCGGATGCTCTGCCGGACCGTGGCCTTGTGCTGGTGGAGGGGCAGGGATCGCTCTGCCATCCGGCCTCAACGGCCACCCTGCCCCTGTTGCGGGGCACCCAGCCGACGGCCCTTTTGCTGGTGCATCGGGCCGGCCAGCAGACCATTGATCGACTGCCTCAGATCCCTCTTCCAAGCCTTGAGGCCTTGGTGGCCACCACCGAAACCCTGGCGAGCTGGGCTCGGCCTGATGGGGCAGGTCAGCCAGCCAAGGTGGCCGCTGTCGCCCTCAACACCGCACGTCTCGATGAAGCTCAGGCTCGAGAGGAGGTGGAGCGCGTCAGCCAAACGCTGGGTCTGGCCTGTACCGACCCCATCCGCTGGGGTGCTGAGCCTCTCCTGGGAGCTTTGATGAGTTGTTGAGAAGGGCGAGCGAGGGGATTCGAACCCCCGAATAGCGGCGCCACAAGCCGCTGCCTTAACCACTTGGCGACGCCCGCCGCGTCCGTGAGAATCTACCAACACGAGCTGCAGCCTGCCTGGTGTCCCCTTCATCGCGTCCGCAAGGTCGGCCTGCTCTGGCGATGTTGGCGGGGGGGGTTGCGGCGGCCGGTGTGCTGTCGCTTGTGGTCTCCAACCCGTCGATGGAGGACTATCAAGCCCATGCCGGAGACCAGCTGGTCAGGTTGGGCGCCAAGGAACTGTGCGACGAACCGACCCTTCCGATGGTGCTGCGTCTTTGGATTCGCAATTGCCCTGAACTGATTGCCTCCCAGCGGGATGCACTGGCGGCGTTGGCGGGGCAGTTCACCACCCGTCGCAACCTGGTGGTGGCCAGTTTGTATTCCACCCAGATGGAAGGGAAGGAACTGCTGCCAGGTCTGCGCCTGCCCGGCTTTGAAGTCCTCAGCCTTGGTGTGGCAGGTCGTTTCGTGGTCCTCAGCACTGATGCCAGCAACGGTGCTGAGGAGTGATGGACGCCCCGTCGCTTGAGGCCCAGCCGGGAAGTGGTGTTCTTGAGGCCTGGGCACCCCTTGGACTACTGGATTTCACCCCTTCAACGCCCCTGCCAGATGTCGCGAAGCAAGGGCTAACGCCCGTTCGCCTTGACTGGCATCAGGGGCGCTTGCGGGAGCCCAAGCCCCTGCCCGCCGGTCACGTGCCACCGTCTCGGATGGTGCTGCCGCGCTTGGTCGACTGCCATGTCCATTTGGACAAGGCCTACACCTGGCAGGAGCATCCCAACCTCAGCGGCAGCTATACGGGAGCCCTCGACGCCAATCTGCGGGAGCACAACACCCGAACCGTCGCCTCCGTGCTCCAACGCGGAGAGCGCGCCATGGAAAGGGCGTTTGCCAATGGGCTGCGGGCCATCCGCAGCCATGTCGACAGTGGTGGCCCCGGCGCTGAGCCCAGCTGGGATGCGCTGCTCACGCTGCAGCAGCGCTGGCGCAGCCGCATCGATCTCCAGCTGGTGGCGCTGGTGCCTTTGGCCTTCTGGGGGACAGCTGAAGCTGATGTTCTGGCGCGTCGCGTCGCCGCCAGTGGCGGCTGCTTGGGCGGTGTCGTGACTCCCCCCTGCGGATCTTCTGTGGTCACCGAGCAGCTGGAGGCGTTGTTGCGCTTGGCTGATCGCTACAGCTGCGGCGTCGATCTGCACATCGATGAAGCGGATCATGGTGCGGCGGAGGGCATGGTTCAGCTTCTGAAGGCTCTGCGGCGCGTACCAGTGCAGGTTGCAGTCACCTGCAGCCATGCCAGCAGTCTTTCCCTGCTGCCGGCGCCACGCCTTATGCGGTTGGCAGAGCGCATGGCGGCAGCACAGATCAATGTGATTGCCCTGCCTCTCACCAATGCCTGGTTGCTGGCACGGGCGGATCACGCCACACCACTTCAGCGTCCGCAGGCCCCAATCCGTCAGTTGCAACGTTGCGGTGTTCCTGTTGCGGTTGCGGGTGACAACGTGGCTGATCCTTGGTTCCCGGGAGGCGACTTTGATCCCTTGGCCCTGCTGTCTGCTTCGATGCCGTTGACTCAGTTGTTGCCCTGGCAGCGCCTGGGCCTGGCTCCCTTCACTACAGCGCCGCCCGCCATTCTTCAGTTGGAGTGGGATGGGGTGCTGCGGGCCGGTGCTCCAGCCGATCTGATCTGCACGGAGGGCCGGGGATGGTCCGATCTGATCCAGTGTTCTCCCCAGCGTCAGATTCTCGTGAACGGCCACTGGCAGTCGTCACCAAGCGCTAGACACTGACCAGTGTTCCGCCACGTCATGGGTCGCGCTGAAGCCTTAATTGCCCTGCGGCAAGCCCTCAGCGTTGTTCCGGATCTGGAGCTGTTGGAGGAACCGGGGGAGCTTCAGCGCCATTCCCGGGATGCCTTTGAGTACTCCCCCGTCCTGACGCCGCGGCTGGAGGCCTGCCGTGCTGAGTTGGTGGTCCGCCCCGGCTCGGTGGACGCCGTCGAACGACTGGCTTCGGCCTGCGCTGAGCACCAGATTCCCTTGACCCTGCGTGGTTCCGGGACGGGGAACTACGGCCAGTGTGTGCCTCTGCAGGGCGGCGTTGTGATGCTCACCACGGCCCTGCGGCAGATCCGTTCGATTGATCCGATCACTGGGGTGGTGACCGTGGAACCGGGCTGTGTGATGCGTGATCTGGATCAGGAGTTGCGCCGGCATGGACGCCAGCTGCGCTTGATGCCCAGCACCTGGCGCAGCGCCACTATTGGTGGCTTTGTTGCAGGGGGATCTGGGGGCATCGGTTCGCTGCGCTGGGGCTTTCTGCGGGATCCAGGCCATCTCCTCGGGTTGGAGATTGTGCCTCTACGCCCCGATGCCCAGCGCCATCAACTCGGCGAGATGGATGCCGAGGCCTTGAACCATGCCTACGGCACCAACGGCATCATCACGGCCCTCAGCCTGGCCACAGCTCCAGCGGTCAACTGGCACCAGGTGAGTGTGGACTGCGAGCACTGGGAGCAGGCAATTGAGCTGATGCAGAGGATCGCTGCCTCGGCCTTGGATCTCCATTTGGCGAGCCTGCTGGAACAGCCGCTGCTGTCGCGGATGCCCGGCTGGGGTGGTCCTGCCGTCTCAGCCCACCGGCTGCTGTTGCTCGTCGCACCCGATGGGCTCAAAAGCTTGCAAAGGATGGTTCAGTCAGCCGGGGCCAGCCTGCGGGATCTCGGCCCTGAGGATCTCTCCGGGGGCAATGGCTTGCGCGAGCTGAGCTGGAATCACACCACCCTGCATGTGCGGGCCTCCGAGCCGGGATGGACCTACCTGCAGATGCTGTTGCCGCAACCGGAGGCCCCTGCGATGGCGGCACTGAAGCAGCGCTGGGGTGATGCCCTGGTCTGGCATCTCGAGCTTGTGCGACAGCAGGGCTGTCCCCGCCTGGCTGCTCTGCCGTTGGTGCGTTGGCAGGGAGCAGATCAGCTGAACCGGTTGATGGACGACTGCAGGGCCGCGGGTGCCGTGCTGTTCAACCCCCACGTGATCACTGTGGAAGACGGCGGCCTTGGCGTCATCGATGCCGATCAGGTGGCGGCCAAGCAGCGCTTTGATCCTGCCGGTCTGCTCAATCCAGGCAAGCTTCGGGGTTGGGAGGAGCGCTCCTGAGGATCAGCAGCCAAGACTGTCGAAGGTGGCGACTCCCGTGCTGGGGTTGATGCCATCGGCCTCGCCGCATAGCCGGCGTTGATCATCACGATCGAGCAGGGCGTCAGTGAAGTCAGCCCCCTCGATCTGAGCGTTGCTGAAGCTGCTGCCCGAAGCAATGATCCCGGTTAGGACGGCATTGCGTAGATCGGTGGCGACAAAGTCAGCGCGATCCATCAGGGCATCGGAGAGGTCAGCGCCTTGGAAATCAGCCTCGGCGAAGGCCCCTTGGGTGAGGATCGCGCCATGCAGGTTGGCGCCCCGGAAATTCGCTCCGCGGCCCACAGCTCCGGCAAAGGATGTGTTGGCCAGGTTCTGCCCCTCGAAGTCACCGTTGCTCTGGTTGGTGAGCGTGTAATCCACTTTTTCCTGGAACAGGGCCCGGTCCTGCAGCCCCACCCCAGCTGAGGTGTCAAGGGCCTGGGCAGGCGTTGCCATGAGCAGAAGGGGCAGGAGAAGGCCCAGCAACCTGGAGATTCGCAGCACAGTCCACGCGCAAGCTGTGGTCACTCTGCCGTTACAACGCCACGAGCGAACAGGTCACCGATCAGATACAGCGATCCGGCAACAATCGGTACAGGTGTCGGCCATTCGTTGCTGCTGAGGTGGTTCAGCACGGTTTCAAGGCCGTCGGCCTCCTGCAGCTGGTGCTCGAGCTGAGGCAGTTCCTGGAGGAGGGCCGACCGGCTCCAGCTCTTGTGGCTCGGCACAGGAATGATCCAAGCCTGGTCCTGCGGCTGCAGCAGCGTCTGGAGCATGGCGACAGCGTCCTTATGGGCCTGGATTGCCAGGATCCACACCACGCCATTGGAGGCATCGATCCACTGGCTGCGTTCTTCGGCCAGCTGCACCGCTGCCGGTGGATTGTGGGCTCCATCCAGGCGAAGCTTTTGGTCCCCCCAATGCACGGTTTGCAGGCGACCGGGCCAGTGGGCTGTGGCAAAGCCCTCCTGGATTACGGCTTCAGGCAAGGTCCAGCCCAAGCCCGAGAGGGCTCGCAAGGCACCCAGGGCCACAGCGGCGTTGCTCCGCTGAATGGTGCCGGACAAGCCCAGTTGCCAGGTTGAATCCAGGGGCTTCACCCAGTGGAGCTTGGCCTGCTGGGTCCGGCAGGTTGTCTCCAGGACGTCCTGCACTTCAGGGGCTTGGACGCAACTGATCACGGTGGCCTGCGGCGGGATCGCTGCCGCTTTTTCGGTTGCGATAGCGGTGAGGCTGTTGCCCAGGTGCTCGCAGTGGTCCAGGCCAATGCTGGCGACAGCCACCACAGGGCGGCATGGGTGGGCCGTGGTTGCATCAAGCCTCCCTCCCAGCCCCACTTCCAGCACCAGCAGGTCGCAGGCGTGCCGTTGGAACTCCAAGAAGGCTGAGGTCACGAGCAGTTCAAATGGGGTGAGCCGATGCCGTTCGTTCAGGGGCTGGAGCGCCTGCAACTGGGTGCGCAGCGTTTCAGCGGCAATGGGCTTTCCCTTGATCCGGATGCGTTCGCACCAGCTCACCAGATGGGGGGAGGTTGTGACCCCGCAGCGGAGGCCGGCTGCACAAAGGGCTGATTCCAGAAAGCTGACGATGGAACCCTTGCCATTGGTGCCCAGCACCTGAATCGCGGGGATCGTCCGACAGGGATGGTCGAGCTCGTGCAGTGCCGCATGCATGCGATCCAACTGCAGATCCATGCCACGCAGATCGAAGCGTGGGATCAGATCAGACAGATCGTCCACTCAGCTGACGCTGGAGAGGGTTGCCGCCAGGCGGCGCAGCAGTTCGCGCACCTCGCGCTTGTTGATGGTCAGTGGGGGCACCATGCGCAGCACCGAGGGGCCGGCCGCCACCAGCAGCAGGCCGTGGTCGATGGCGGCTTTTGCCAGCGCAGGGGCCTTCCAACTGCTGCCCTCCCGGATCACGATGCCTTGGAGCAGGCCCCAGCCCCGCACGCCTTGCAGGTGCTCGGGGAAGCAGTTCACCAGCTCTTGGAGCCCATCGCGCAGTTGTTCGCCGCGGGCTGTGACGTTGGTTAGCAGTCCTCGTCGTTCGATTTCGGTGGCCACCGTCAAACCCGCCCGGCAGGCGAATGGATTGCCGCCGAAGGTGCTGGCATGGTCGCCGGGTTCAAACACATCCGCGGATGCGTTCACCAGCAAGGCACCAATGGCATGGCCACCGCCCAGGCCCTTGGCCAGGGTGAAGGCGTCAGGGCTGATGCCCAGCTGCTCATAGCCCCACAGGCGGCCGCTCCGTCCCATGCCCACCTGCACTTCATCAAGGATCAGCAGGATGTTGTTCTCTGTGCAGATCTCGCGCAGGCGTGAGAAGAAAACGCGGTCTCCAGGGTTGACGCCACCCTCACCTTGCAGGGGTTCAACCAGAACAGCTGCGATCGAGGGACCGGCCTGTTCGTAGCGGTTGATCAGGGCTTCGAGAGCCTTTAGATCGTTGTAAGGGAAGTAATCAAACCCGGTCACCATGGGCTCAAAACCCTTGTGGTACTTGGGTTGACCGGTGGCGGTGACCGCCGCGAGCGTGCGGCCATGAAAGCTGGCTGCTGCCGTGAGGATCACGGGCTGTTCGATGCCGCGCCGTTGATGTCCGTGTTTCCGGGCCAGCTTGATCGCGGCTTCATTGGCTTCGGCTCCGGAATTGCAGAAGAAGACGCTGTCAGCACAGCTGTTGTGCACCAACCAGCTGGCCAACTCTTCCTGTTCTGGAATCTGATAGAGGTTCGAAACGTGCTGGAGGCGTCCCAGCTGCTTGCGCAGAGCCCGCTGCATGGCTCTGTCGCTGTGGCCCAGGGTGCAAGTGGCGATGCCAGCGACTGCATCCAGGTAGCGCCGCCCTTCGGTGTCCTTGACCCAGCAGCCTTTCCCTTTGGCCAGAGCCAAAGGGAAACGGCCGTAGGTGTTCATCACAGCGGATGGATGGGAGCCGGGGGACTTGAACCCCCAAGACCAGTGGCCGGCTGATTTTGAGTCAGCTGCGTCTACCAATTCCGCCAGGCTCCCGCACGGGAATTGTATTGATTGAAGGGCCCCGCTTCAGTGGATGTTGCGCTTCACCTCAGCGCCGGCAGCGCTGAGCTTGGCTTCGAGGTCGTCGTAACCCCGATCAAGGTGCTTCAGACCAGCCACTTCGGTGATTCCTTTGGCGGAGAGACCAGCCAGAACCATGGCAGCCGCTGCACGGAGGTCGGTGCCGGTGACGGGAGCCGCGCTCAGCTGAGCCACGCCTTCAACAATGGCTGTGCTGCCCTTGAGACGAATGGATGCCCCCATGCGTTGCAGTTCGGCCACATGCTGCAGCCGGTTTTCGTAGATCTTTTCGCTGATCACACTGGTGCCCTTCGCGGTGCACATCAGGGCCATGAACGGTGCCTGAAGATCGGTTGGAAACCCAGGAAACGGCTGGGTGGTGATGTCCACGGCCGTGATCTCTCCCGGGGTGATCGTCACGGCCCTCCCCTTGATGTCGATGGAGCAGCCGCAATCCCGAAGTTTTTGGATTACCGCGCTGAGGTGCTCGGGAATGACGGGCTCCACCACGAGTGGTGAGCGCGTGATTGCCGCCGCCATCAGGAAAGTTCCGGCTTCGATGCGATCCGGGATCACCGGATAGTTGTTGCAACCATGGAGCCGCTCCACTCCCTTAACGGTGATCACCGGGCCGCCAGCGCCGCTGACCTGGGCTCCCATGCTGTTGAGCAGGTTGGCCAGGTCCTGCACTTCAGGTTCCTGAGCAGCATTTTCAATGGTGGAGACCCCATCGGCTAGAACCGCTGCCATCAGTAGGGTTTCGGTGGCGCCAACGCTGGGGCAGTCGAGCACGATCTGAGCCCCTGTCAGGCGTTTTTTGATGCCCGGGACTGACGCCGTGACAATCCCGTGCTCAACGTGGACGACGGCACCAAGGGCTTTCAGGCCGCGGATGTGCTCGACGACGGGACGTGCCCCGATGCGGCAACCCCCAGGCAGGGGGACCCGTGCGTGTCCCAAGCGTCCAAGCAGGGGGCCAATGCTGAAGAAACTGGCGCGAAGGCTGTTGACCAGTTCGTAGGGAGGAGCAGAGCCGCTGAGCTTGGCGGCGGTGAGGCGAATGCGGTCCGCCCTTCGGTTCACCTGAACCCCCAGAGATTCAAGGATGGCGCTCATGCCATCGATGTCTGTGAGGGAGGGAATATTGGTCAGCTCAATGGTCTCCTCGCTGAGGAGGCTGGCTGTCATCAGCACCAGAGCAGAGTTTTTGGCACCGCTGACGTGAAGCGTTCCCTTCAATGCCTGGCCGCCGCTGACATTGAGGCGTTGCTTGAGACCCTCTTGAGACACTTCTGCAACGGCCTTCATCGATGAGCTGATCCCCTATATCGGGATCTTGGCAACGTTCTTTGAGACCGTCTAGACGGCCGGCGTTCAAACTGGACAGTTTGTTACGGGGCTGGGGCAGTCACGAATCGGTGATGCCCTATGTTCTTTCGGTCGAACACGACACGCCAGCGGATGTGGCGGAATTGGTAGACGCGCTAGTTTCAGGTACTAGTGGTGGCAACATCGTGGGAGTTCAAGTCTCCCCATCCGCACTAACTTTGTCGGATAGCAACGCCCGACAATCATGATCGTTCTCAAGATCTCCAATGCATCGGAAGTGGTTGCTTCCAAGGTTGGCAAGTTCCTTGAGCTCCTCACTCCTGACTCCATCGATCACACAACCGTTGAGGATCAGGTGATCAAAAAGTTGATTGAGAATCTTGCGGCGGAAGGAATTAAAGGTGAAATCGCAGCCATCAACGGCCTCGATCTCGATGGCGAAAATCTGAGCGTTCACAAAGGCCTCAACGTGCGCAAACACGCAGCGTTCTGAGTCATTCTCTGGACTCCTTCTCTCCCCTGATCAGCAGCCGACGCAATCCCCTTGTCAAACGGTTGCGAACTCTGGCCACCCGTGCGGGGCGACAGGCCGAGGGGCTGTTGCTTCTCGAGGGCACCCACCTGTTGCAGGAAGTTCTCAGGCAGGGCAACGCACCCGAGGAAATCATCGCGACTGAAGCCTGGTTGCAATGTCATCCGGCCCTGGCTGAACGTTGTCCACAAGCTCGATGGTGGATCGTCACTGATGAGGTGTTGCGGGCTGCTCTCACAACGGTCACACCCGATGGTGTTGCCTGCCTGAGCCCCCTGGATCGACTGCCCACCGTCCCTCCAGAGCTGGACTTCCTCCTGGTTCTGGATCGGATTCAGGATCCAGGGAATCTGGGCACTTTGCTGCGCACGGCCCTGGCTGCTGACATCAACGCGGTCTGGATGGGGGCTGGCGTTGATCCCCTCGGCACGAAGGTGTTGCGGGCCTCTGCCGGTGCTCTGCTTCAACTGCCGCATCAACGCTTTGGCCCGAGCGAAGCGGTTGCGATTTCACAGCTTCAGCAGGAACTGACGCAACTGGTGGCCTTGGGTGTGCAGGTGGTGGCCACCCTGGTGCCCGATTCGAACAAGGCTGATCCTCCCTCGCCTTACTGGGATCTCGACTGGACGCTGCCGACGGCGCTGGTGCTGGGAACCGAGGGAGCAGGTCTGCATCCGGATCTGCAGGCCTGCTGTACCCATGCCGTCACGCTCCCCCACAGCGCACGGGTGGAATCCCTGAATGTGGCGTCTGCCGCTGTTCCTCTCCTTCTGGAGCGGCGAAGGGCGACAATGACCGCCACATCGCAGCAGTTCGGGTGAGCGACGCCAGCTTCGACTTCGACGTCATCGTTATTGGAGCCGGCTACGGCGGCTTCGACGCTGCCAAACATGCCGCCGAGCACGGCCTGAAGACGGCGATCGTTGAATCTCGCGACATGGGTGGCACCTGTGTGAACCGGGGCTGTGTTCCCTCCAAGGCGCTGCTGGCCGCCAGCGGAAAAGTGCGGGAACTCGCGGACGACAAGCACCTGTCGAGCTTCGGAATTCACGCTGCTCCTGTGCGGTTCGAACGGCAGAAAATCGCTGATCACGCCAATCAGCTCGTTCAGACCATCCGCACCAACCTCACCAAAACCCTGGAAAGGGCCGGGGTGACGATCCTTCGGGGGCACGGCCGTCTGGAGGGGAGCCAGAAGGTGGGGCTGCGGGAGCCCAGCGGGGTGGACAGGGTGCTGACCGCCAAGGACGTGATCATCGCCACGGGGTCTGATCCTTTTGTGCCGCCAGGCATCGAAACCGATGGCCGCACGGTGTTCACCAGTGATGAGGCCATCAACCTGGAATGGCTGCCCCGCTGGATCGCCATCATCGGCAGCGGTTACATCGGCCTTGAATTCGCTGATGTGTACACCGCCCTCGGTTGCGAAGTGACGATGATCGAGGCCATGGACAAGGTGATGCCCACCTTTGATCCCGACATCGCGAAGATCGCTGGGCGTCATCTGATTGATGGTCGCGATATCGATGCGCGTTCCGGTCTGCTGGCCCGCAAGGTCACACCGGGCTGTCCGGTGCAGATCGAGCTGGCTGATTTCAACAGCCGTGAACTGGTGGAGACCCTTGAGGTTGATGCCGTTCTGGTGGCGACAGGGCGTGTTCCCAGCAGCAAGGATCTCAACTTGGAGTCGCTGAATGTGGAGACGAACCGCGGCTTCGTCCCGATCGACGACGCGATGCGGGTCTTGGTTAACGACCAGCCTGTTCCCCATCTCTGGGCCGTCGGAGATGTGACAGGCAAGCTGATGCTGGCCCACACGGCAGCGGCCCAGGGCACCGTTGCCGTGGACAACATCCTTGGTCATGCGCGCGAGATCGATTACCGCAGCATTCCGGCAGCTACCTTCACCCATCCCGAGATCAGCTCTGTTGGCCTGACCGAGGCGGATGCCAAAGCTTTGGCAGAGAAGGATGGCTTCCAGCTCGGTTCCGTTCGCAGCTACTTCAAGGCCAATTCCAAAGCTTTGGCAGAGCTGGACAGCGACGGTCTGATGAAGCTGCTGTTCAACAAAACCAGTGGTGAAGTGCTGGGGGCCCACATTTACGGACTTCACGCCGCCGACCTGATCCAGGAGGTGGCCAATGCCGTTGCCCGTCGTCAGAGCGTGCGTCAGCTCGCCACCGAAGTGCACACCCACCCGACCCTCAGCGAGGTGGTGGAGGTCGCTTACAAGCAGGCTGCCGCCCAGGTGGCAGCCTGATCACGCCCAGCTTTTTCGTTCCAGCTTTTTCCCTGTTCCATGGAGATCCGCCGTCGTCCCCCCAACCCCAAGGTGCGGGTGGCCCATCTCGAATATGCGGTGCCCCATGACGACGAAGAACCGCGTCACATTCTCGAGAAAATTGTCTGGGCAAAAGACCGTGAGATCGATATTGCTCGCGACAAGGTTCCCCTCGACAACCTGAAGCAGCAGATTGCCAAGCTTCCCCCCACAAAGGATTTCCTGGGGGCACTTCAGGCGGCCGCAACGAAACCAGCGGTGATTGCTGAAGTGAAAAAAGCGAGCCCCAGCAAAGGGGTGATCCGCGAGGATTTCGACGCGGCGGCGATTGCCAAGGCCTACGCCGCTGGCGGTGCAAGCTGCCTCTCGGTGCTTACCGACAAGACGTTTTTCCAGGGCGGTTTTGATGTCCTGGTGGAAGTGCGTCAGGCCGTCGACCTGCCTCTGCTCTGCAAGGAGTTTGTGCTGAGTCCTTATCAGCTGTTTCAGGCCCGGGCGGCCGGCGCTGATGCGGTGCTGCTGATCGCTGCCATCCTGTCGGACCAGGATCTTCGTTATCTCAACAAGGCTGCGGCGGCACTGGGCCTCACGGTGTTGGTGGAGGTCCACGACGCCACCGAGATGGACCGTGTGCTCAGCATTGGCGGCTTCCCCTTGATCGGGATCAACAACCGTGATCTCGCCAGCTTCGAGACGGATCTGGCCACGACCGAGCGTCTGATGATCGATTTCAACGACCGGTTGAAGCAACTGGGGGCGCTGCTTGTGAGTGAATCGGGCCTGTTCAGCCGGGCCGATCTCGATCGGGTGCAAGCCGCCGGTGCGGGGGCTGTGCTGGTGGGAGAAGCCCTGATGCGGCAGCCGGATGTTGAAGCTGGTCTGGTGCAGTTGATCCAGGCCGTCTAAGGCCATTGCTATTTCACTGCTGATGCAGAATTGCGACATTCAGGCGGTTCTTTGTGCTGATTAGCCTTTTGACCGGTGTTGTAGCCGGGGCCGTTCATGTGGTCGGTGGTGCTGATCACTTGGTGGCGATGGCGCCCTTCTCTCTGAACAAGCCATGGGCTGCCTGTCGTCACGCCTTGGCTTGGGGTGCCGGTCACTCCACAGGAGTTGTGGTTTTGGCGTTGATCGCCATTGGTCTGAAAGACCTGGCCCATGTGGAGGCCATGTCGTCCTGGGCGGAATTCCTCGTGGGCGTGGCCCTTTTGGTGGTGGGTGCCCTGGCCGTGCGCACGGCCTTCGGGCTGGAACTGCACACCCATGAGCACCGCCACGACGGTGCCGCCGAGCATCGTCATCTTCACCTGCATGTGCACGGTGCCAGCAATCACCGTCGCCACGTCCATGCCTCCTCCGGTCTGGGTCTCCTGCATGGCCTGGCGGGGGCCAGCCACCTGCTCGCGGTGATTCCTGCTTTGGCTCTGCCGCCCCACGCCGCTGTGGGCTATCTGGTTGCTTACCTGCTTGGATCCATCGGCGCCATGGTGGCCGTGGTGTCGGTGGTGTCGTTCCTCACCCTCCGTAGTGGTGCCCGGCTGATGCCCTTCATCGTGGGCGGTACGGGCGCTCTCTCGATCATCACCGGGGCCATCTGGCTGCAGAAGACCTCACCGGCCCTGTTCTGATTCCCCGCGCGGGAGCCGGCCTACCACTTCGCCGATCAACAGGTTTGTTGGCACCGCTCCGAGTTGGCGGCTGTCGGTGCTTTCGGTGGGGTTGTCTCCCAGCAACCAAAGCCCCGTTTCCTCAACGCTCTTCAGACGCTTGATCAGGCGGAGCTTGCTTCGCTGTGGATGCCAGGTCACGACCACGGATCCCAGGCTGGGAGAGAGCTTCCGTCCCAGCCGTCTGACCAGAACCCGGTCTCCAGGTTCAAGGGTGGGTTGCATCGATCGTCCTTCGATCCGCAGCAGAAGCAGTCGCCCACAAAAAAGCAGCAGCAGGTCGCGAAGACCTGCTGCTGCGATGGGGGGATTGGTTCTGTTCGAACTCAGGATGCGGTGACCCAGGCGTCGGAACGGCCCTTGGACTGCCAGAACATGCCGTGGATTTTTTCAACGGCAGCCATCAGTTCTTCTGCCTTGGCCTGATCGATGTTCACCTTGCAGGCGCTGCAGAGCTTGGCTGCTTTCCAGAAGGTGTCGTGCAGGTCAGGGAAGGTGGCCAGGTGATCGGGCTTGAAATAGTCGGTCCAGAGGATCAACAGCTCTTTCTTGGTCTTCTGTGCTTCCTCTTCCTTGATGGCGACGTAGCGACCGAAGGTGTTGTTGTAAGCAGCCAGAGCAGCCGCGTCACCAGCGGCGGGAGCTTCCATCGCCTTCAGCTTTTTGGTCATCGACAGCACGGCTTCGGCTGCCACACGAGCGGAAGCCGGGTCGTACACGCCACAAGGACCGTCGCAATGGGCTTCTGCCACGGGAGCAGGAAGGGCACATGCAAGGGCGGAAAGGGCCGAGCGCAGCATCGGTTTAGAGCGGAATTGGCTTTGGATGAGCCTAGCTTCCGCTCACTTCTTCACGTCGAGCAGTTCCACCTCGAAGATCAAGGTTGCGTTGGGGGGAATCACGCCACCGGCGCCCCGGGCTCCGTAGGCCAGGTCGGAGGGGATCACCAGCTTGCGCTTGCCGCCCACTTTCATTCCGGCAACGCCTTCATCCCAACCCTTGATCACCCGGCCAGCGCCGAGGGGGAAGCTGAAGGGGGTTCCCCGGTCGTAGCTGGCATCGAACTGCAGTCCGTCTTCCAGGGTGCCGCGGTAGTGCACCACAACCGTTTGGCCGGGAGTGGCCTCTTCGCCGTTGCCCAACTCCAACTCGATGATTTTCAGACCACTGGCGGTGATGGTGGTGTCAGGGGCATCGAGGGGGCCGCCGAGGGCTGAGGCGTCGGCGGGAGCGGAATCGTTGGCCATGGCGAAAAGAGTTGGGTTGGGGTCGTCAGGGTCGAGTTCGAAGCTCAACGCTTTTTGTGGTTTCGAAGCCTCGGTGCGAATTGCAGCCGGCTGCGCCGGGGCTGCGGAAACGGTGGAGGGGGCAACGATCTGGCTCACCAGGGCCAGGAGCAGGCAGGCCACGCAGACCGTTGTGCTGATGATGATGTCGCGCACGGAAAGGCTTCTATTGCGTCGATTCTGACCTCCGGTCAGCGGCGTCGGCGTTCATTCAGGCCGGTTCATCTGCCGCAGCTGTTGCTCGAGGCGATCAATCCGGCCCCGCAGCTCATCAACTTCCTTCTGGCTGGGAACGCCAAAGTCCTGGAGCAGGTTGTCGCGGTTGCGTTCCAGGTTGCGCCCCATTTGCTGTTCCAGTTCGGGGGTTTCACCGCGGAGGGCTTTCAGCACGTCGTCCACCAGAGCGGACGCTTCATTCGGATCCAGCCGTCCACTGCTCACCCAGTTCTGGGTAACGCCGCGCAGACGGTCCGCAACGAGGGTGGTTGTCCCCAGGCCGCGGAGCAGCAGTTGCTGAAGAGGATTCGCGGCATCCATGGCGACAGGTGGGCGGGTCCGATCCAGGATGCCTTCGGCCGGGACTGCTGACCATGGGCAATCACCAACTGCAGGCCGGATCGCGGGCGCTGCTGGGCGGCGTCTTGGCAGGCATGGCTCCATCTCTTGGCGGGCCATTGCTGATGGTCCCCGCCCTGGCGCTGCTCTGGTCTGTGGCTGAGCGTCCACGCTGGTCGGCTGGCTGGGGACTGCTGGCTGTTTTGGTCAGCCACCGTTGGTTGCTAGCCCTGCATCCACTCACCTGGATGGGTGTTCCCGCCTGGCTCAGCCTGCCGGTGGCGCTGGGCCTCTGGCTGGCCTGCGGGAGCCTTGCCGCTCTTCTCTTGGCTGGATGGTCTGTGCTGGCGCGGCGGCTGCCTCGCCGCTGGCCGCGTCTTGTGCGGCTGATGCTGTTGGCCGGGCTTTGGGCCCTGGCTGAACTGGTGCTGTCAGGGTCGCCGCTGTTTTGGATCGGCGTCGGCGGCACCACCCTGCCCTGGGACCGCCCCTTGGCGGGGTTGGCCCGCTGGTTCGGCTCCGGAGGGCTGACGTTGCTGCAGTTGTGCTGGGGCTGTTGCCTGCTGGCCCTGTTCGAGCAACCAGCTGCCTGGCGTCGTTGGGGCTTGCTCGGATTGGCCAGTGTGCTTCTGGCCCATGGCTTAGGGAGCTGGCTGTTGTTGGCGCCGCCGCCGCCGGTCGGCTCCGTTGCTCTGGGGGTCTGGCAACCCGCCGTTCCCACACGAGAAAAATTAGATCTGGAGCGTCAACAGGCGCTTCCAGAAGCTCTGGTGGATGCGATGCGTCAGCTGGAGCCCAACAATCCAGCTGCTGTGGTGGCTCCGGAAGGAGCGCTGCCGGCGCGTTTTCAGCTGCCGGCCGATGCTCCAGCCATTCCCTTGATCAGTGGCGGATTTCGTTGGGTGCGGGGTCAGCAACGCAGTTCTTTGTTGCTGTACGAGCCGCCGGCCCGTTCTCCTGTTCCCTTGGCTGATAAGCACCGTTTGGTTCCGATCGGGGAATGGATCCCGCCCCTTCCTGCCGGGCTGACGGCGGGTCTGTCTGCGGTGGGTGGATTGTCTCCCGGTCCGGCCTCGAGAACGATGGCGGTGGTTGAACCCCCAGCGGCTGTGGCGATCTGCTACGAGATCGCCGATGGTCTGGCTCTGGCGCGCGCTGCTGCCGATGGTGCGACCTGGCTCCTTGCCATTGCCAATCTCGACCCCTATCCGCTGCAGCTGCAAAAGCAGTTTCTGGCTCTGGCGCAGTTACGGGCGATCGAGACAGGACGGGATCTGCTCAGCGTTGGCAACACGGGCCCCACGGCGCTGATTTCGGCCAATGGGTCGGTGCAGTGGCTGCTTCCGCCTGAGGCTCGGGGCGTCGCCGAGGCCGTCGTTCAGGTGCGCCAGCGCGTCACGCCCTATTCGCGTTGGATTAGTCCCCCACCCAGAACAGTTTCACCGTCGTAGAAGACAGCCGCCTGCCCTGGCGTGATCGAGAACTGCTCCTCTTCAAAGCTGAGACGGCAGCGGTGGGGCCGCTCTCGCTGCTGATCTGCCTCGGTTGCTGGGAGGGGTGAAAGCTGCGCAAGCACCGGCGAACTCCGATAGCGCACCTGCACCTCAACGGTTTGCGGCGCCTCGATCGGGTCAATCGAGACCCAGTTCACCGCGCCCACCACGCAGCCGTCTCGCCCGGCTTCGGCCCGGGGTGCGACGACCACTCGATTCATCGCAGCGTCAAGGCGGATGACGTGAAGGGGCTCGCGCCAGGCCACCCCGAGACCTTTGCGTTGACCGATGGTGAAGTGTTCGATGCCATCGTGCTCGCCCACAACGGTCCCGTCCGCCAGCACGATTTCCCCCTGCCGCGGTGGCAGATAGGCATCCAGGAACGCCCGCATTGATCCGTGGTGGTCTGCCAGGCAAAGATCCTGGCTCTCTGGTTTTTCTGCGGTGCGCAGACCGTGTCGAGCGGCTTCGAGCCGCGTGTCGGGTTTGGTCAGTTCCCCCAAGGGGAAAACGATGCGCCCCAAGACCTCTTGGGGCAGGTCATAGAGGAAATAGCTCTGGTCCTTGCGGGTATCGAGGCCCCGCAAAAGCTGATGTCGCCCTTGATCGCCGCCATGGCGGATTCGGGCGTAGTGGCCGGTGGCGATGCGGGGCAGCTTGCGCTCCTGTAGAGCCCAATCGAGCATCGGTCCAAATTTCACCGATCGATTGCACTGGGAGCAGGGCAATGGCGTGATCCCATCGCGATAGCCATCCACCAGCCGTTGAACGATCTCCTGTTGGAACGTCTCCCGCGTGTCCACCACATGGTGGGGAATGCCCAGCTGTTCACAGATGCCGGCCGCATCCACCAGCCCCTCGGCGCAACAGGCCCCTTTCCCGCTCATCAGCCAGAGCGTCAGGCCTTCCACCTGCCAGCCCGCCTCCACCAGCAGCGCAGCAGTGAGGGAACTGTCAACGCCTCCAGAGAGACCAACGGCCACGCGATGGTCCCCAGGCCATTGCCGGAGGCGCTCAAGAGCAGCCTCTCCAGCGCGGGTTGTGGTGGATCCGATGGCCATGGGCGGCGCAGGGAGTTCTCTCCATAGTGAGGTCCCGGCAACCTGTAACTGGTGTGGCCTCCCGCTGATTCCGATCACTTACTGGTGGATGCCGCGTCCATGGGCGCCGCGGAACAGAGGTTGTTTGACAGCGGAATGCCCGTCGCTGCCTTGATGGAGAAGGTGGGGCTGGCCATGGCGGCTTGGCTGCTTGCGCGCCGGGATCTGCTGCACCGTGGCGTTGTGGTCCTGGTGGGACCGGGTCACAACGGTGGCGATGGTCTGGTGGTGGCCCGGGAGTTGAACCTGGCTGGCATTGAGGTGTCGTTGTGGTGTCCCCTGCCGATTCGCAAGCCCCTAACCGCTGAACATCTGCGCCACGGGGAGTGGCTTGGTCTGCGTCGCTTGTCTGAAGAGCCCGATCCAGGTGGAGCAGCATTGTGGGTGGATGCGGTCTTCGGGCTCGGCCAGAGCCGGTCGATGCCTGAGTCGTTGGCGGATCTGTTTCGGCGTCGGCAGCAGCTGCGACCTGGGGCGTTGATCAGCCTGGATGTGCCGTCGGGCCTCTGTTCTGACCATGGAACTGTGTTGGGCGAGCAGGCGGCCTGTGCCGCGGTCACCCTCAGCGTTGGCTGGTTGAAGCGCGGGTTGTGTCTGGACCCGGCCCGTCCCTGGGTTGGTGCGTTGGTGCGGATCGATCTGGGGTTGCCGCCTGCGTTGGTAGGCAACGCCGCTGCGGTCTTGCCGCGCCGCCTGCCGGTGGGAGAGGCCTGTACGGCCCCGTTACCAGCGCTGCCGCCCACAGCGATGAAGTACGAACGGGGCCGCTGCCTGGTGGTGGCGGGCAGTGATCACTACCCCGGCGCGGCTCATCTCGCGCTTCGGGGGGCCATGGCCAGTGGCTGCGGCTGCGTTCAGGCTGTTGTGCCGCCCTGTCTTCAATCCAGCTTGTGGCAGGTGTTGCCGGAGGTGATGCAACTGGAGGAGGGGGTGATTCCAGACCGGCTGGATGCGGTGTTGGTCGGTCCCGGGCTTGGCAACCCTTCTCGGTGGTGGAACCAGTGGTCGGAGCAACTGCGCACTGTCGCTGGTTTGCTGGTGCTCGATGCAGATGGGATCAATGCCCTGGCGTCCAGTCCGGAGGGGTGGCGCTGGCTGCTGCAGCGTCAGGGTCCAACCTGGCTGACACCCCACGCTGCTGAGTTCGCGCGTTTGTTCCCTGATTGTGGTGCGGCTGATGCGCTGGAGAAGGCGATCGCCGCAGCACGCTGCAGCCGTTGCTGCATTTTGCTGAAGGGAGCGCATTCCGTGCTGGCGGATCCATCGGGTATGGCGGTGGTCCTGACAGGTACGACCCCTCGTGTGGCCCGCACCGGCCTGGGTGACCTGCTGGCCGGTTTTGCCACCGGTTGGGGCGCCCAGGCTGTTGCGGCTCAGCAGCAGCCTGGGCTGGAAAGCTTTACTGCCGCTGCGGCTTTGCATGGTTTGGCGGCAGCTCGTGCTCGCTCAAGTGATGCTTCAACGGTTGCGGATTGTTTGAAAATCAATACAGCGCGGTGTCAGAAAAAGCAAACAACGATGTTCAACGAAGTCTGAACAAATGCGTCTTTTTCATCGTCTCGGCTTGTAGGTCCCAAAAGAGCTTTCCTTGGTTTTTAAATCTTTCGCAAATCTGAAATGTTGCGGTTTGCTGTTCTGAATCTGAAGGGTTGCTGAAAACACATCGACATTCTTTCTGTTCGTAGGAAAGTCATTTCACTTCCGCAGCACCCAAGGTGTCCACAGCTTCCAAGCCGCTGGAGACGCAACGTCGGCGCAGCAGCGACCCCGTCAGTTGGTATCTCGCCACCATCGGCAGAATTCCACTGCTGACCCCAGCTGAAGAAATCGAACTGGGCAATCAGGTGCAGGCCATGATGGCCCTCACCGAAGACGGTTCCCGTGAGTTCGAGGATGGAGAACTCACCACGCCACAGCGCCGGCTTCTGAGAATCGGTCGCCGCGCCAAAGAGCGGATGATGAAGGCCAACCTTCGTCTTGTTGTCAGCGTTGCCAAGAAATATCAAGGCAAAGGTCTGGAATTGCTCGACCTGATTCAGGAGGGCTCCCTCGGACTTGAGCGTGCTGTAGAGAAATTCGATCCCACCCGGGGGTACAAGTTCTCCACCTATGCCTTCTGGTGGATCCGCCAGAGCATGACCCGCGCCATTGCCTGCCAGTCGCGCACGATCCGACTTCCTGTCCATCTCAGTGAGCGGCTCACCACGATCCGCAAGGTCAGTCTTGATCTGGCCCACAAGCTGGGCGCCATGCCCAGCCGTGTGGAGATCGCCGAAGCCATGGATATTCCTTTGGATGAACTGGATTCGCTGCTGCGTCAGGCCCTCACCACCAGCAGCCTGGATGCTCCCGTCAATGGTGAGGAGGGGCGCAGCTTCCTCGGGGATCTGATTGCTGATTCATCCCTTGATGAACCGCTCGAGATCGTTGAGCAGCGGATTCATCACGAACAGCTGGGCCGCTGGCTGAGCCACCTGAGCGAACAGGAGCAGCATGTCCTGCGCATGCGCTTCGGGCTTGAGGGCAATGAGCGCCACACGCTGGCTGAAATCGGACGCCTGATGGAGGTATCCCGAGAGCGGGTGCGTCAGGTTGAACTCAAAGCGTTGCGGAAGCTACGCAACCTCACCCGTCGTCTCCCGAGCGGCATCTGAGCCGCCTCGGGTGACGATGGCTCCAACAGATCCAATTCAGCTGAATCAGTCTTCCGCCCAGATGTAGCGGGTGAGTTCTGAGGGGTCTGGTTCGGGTGCGGAGAGGGCGAAGTCAACGCAGTCCTGAACGATGCTGTCGATTTCCTTCTCGATCGCGCGCAGCTCGTCGCTGCTCACCAGACCCGCTTCGGTCAGGTCCCGCTCGAGGGCTTTGAGGGGATCACGCTTGGCCCAGAACTGCTTTTCTTCCTCCGCCCGCAGTTCGTCAGGGTCGGCCAGGGAATGACCGCGGAAGCGATAGGTCAGGCACTCCAGCAAGGTCGGCCCTTCACCCGCTCTGGCTCGTTCGACTGCGCGTTGAGCCGCTGCCCGCACCGCAAGAACGTCCATGCCGTCCACTTCCTCTCCGGCCATGCCGAAGGAACTGGCCTTGCGCCAGATCTCCGGGTCACTGGTGGCCCGGTCGTGGGCCATGCCGATGGCCCACTTGTTGTTTTCGACCACGAAAATGATTGGCAGCTTCCACAGCTGCGCCATGTTCATGCACTCGAAGAACTGACCGTTGTTGCAGGTCCCATCGCCGAAGAACGCTGCTGTCACGGCGTTGCTGGAGGCATCACCGAGGGCGTCACGCTTGTAGCGGCTGGTGAAGGCAGATCCGAGTGCCACGGGAATGCCTTCGGCGATGAAGGCAAAGCCCCCCAGGAGGTGATGCTCCTTGGAGAACAGGTGCATCGAACCGCCGCGACCCTTGCTGCAACCGGTCTCCTTGCCGAAGAGTTCGCTCATGACTTCGCGGGCAGGCACGCCGGCACTCAAGGCATGCACGTGGTCGCGATAGGTGCTGCAGAACCAGTCGTGCTGCCGCTTCATCGCACCGATCACACCGGTGCTGACTGCTTCCTGACCGTTGTAGAGGTGCACGAAGCCAAACATCTTGCCCCGGTAGTACATCTCGGCGCATTTGTCCTCAAAGCGCCGGCCCAGGGTCATGTCCCGGTAGAGGTCCAAACCGGTGTCCCGGTCCACGGTGGCCCGTTGTGACGTGACCAGTTTGGAGAGCCGTTCGGCATGGGGACCAGCAGTCGCAGTGCCAATCGGAGCGGAATCGACAGCGAGGTCCTGACCCATGTCCACCTAAGGGATTGCGCTCAACTTTAAGGGCCAACGGATGAGCGATGGGCAAAACCCCAGACACTGACTAAGATCCGCGTCTCCTCGCAGCGCCGCTGTTGGATCTGCCCATCGATCATTTCCGACTTCTGGGCGTCAGTCCATCGGCAGCGCCTGAAGCGATTCTGCGTCGCTTGGAAACCCGCTGTGACAGTCCACCGGATCAGGGCTTTACCCACGAGGCTCTGCTCCAACGGGCCGACCTGCTGCGTCGCTCCGCCGATCTGCTGACCGACCCCTCCGACAGGGCTGAATACGAAGCAGCTCTGTTGCGGCTCAGTGAATCCCATCCCAACGGCACGGTGGGGTTGGACCTCCCCACCAGCAGTGAGGTGGCGGGCCTGATTCTGCTCTGGGAGGCCCATGGAGCTCTCGAGGCCTTTCAGTTGGCGCGGCAGGGTCTCCAACCCCCTCAGGCCCCTGCCCTCGGAAGCGGCCGTGAAGCGGATCTGACGCTCCTGGCCGCCCTGGCCTGCCGCGATGCTGCCCTGGAGGAACAAGACCAACGGCGCTACGAGTCGGCGGCCCAGCTTTTGATTGACGGCATTCAGCTGCAACAGCGGATGGGCAAGCTGCCCGACCAGCAGCGCCAGCTGGAAGACACCCTGCAGGGGCTCACTCCCTTCAGGATTCTGGATCTGCTCAGCCGTGATCTTGGTGATCAGGACTCCCATCAACGGGGTTTAACGCTGTTGGATGAGCTGGTCGTGGCCCGTGGTGGTCTGGAGGCCGCCGATGCTGATGTGGATCAGCCCGGCAGCCTTTGCCAGGACGATTTCGAATCGTTCTTTCATCAGATCCGTCGCTTCTTGACCGTTCAGGAGCAGATCGATCTGTTCAGCCGCTGGTTTGAGGGGGGCGCCGCCGATGCCGGTTTCCTCACGGTTCTGGCCCTCACCGCCGCGGGCTTCTCGCGGCGCAAGCCCGAGTTCCTCGAGCAGGCGCGCGACCGGATGCAGACGCTTGCCAATGCCGACCTTGATCCCATGCCGCTGCTTGGGTGTCTGGATCTGCTGTTGGGCAACGTCAAGGATGCGGATCGGCATTTCGCCGTTTTGCGGGATCCGGATCTGCAGGCCTGGTTCTTGAACCACCCCGGTGATCGGCTAGCCGCGCAATGCGAATACTGCCGAGCCTGGCTTGAACGCGATGTCTTGCCGGGATATCGCGACGTTGATGCCTCGGGCGCTGATTTGGATGCCTGGTTCGCTGATCGTGACGTGCAGGGCTTTGTCGATCGTCTCGATCGCAAGGCGTCGCGCCAGATCGGCGCTGAAGAGATGACCCTGGCCTGGGCATCTGCAGGGGATGCAGCTCTTGGTGCGTCGAGCGAACCGGCTGAATCGGACCAGGAGGTTGACTCCGAAGACGCGGATGCCACGCCGCTCTGGCAGCAACGCTGGGTTCGCCCCGCTGCTGCAGTTCTTGCACTGGTCGGGATCACCGTTGCAGGTTCCGTCTTGCTTCGACGCAACTGGAACCCTGCTCCGCTCTTGCCGGAAACCGCTTCAAGACCCGCTGAGGAGAAGCAGGTTGAAGAGAGGCTGGAGCTCGACGCTGTTTCATCCCCCGTGGATGACGAGCCAGTCGCGAGCCTGAAGGCCGGTCTTGAGCCTTCAGCACCGTCTGAGCCACTGGTCAGTGATGCCCCGACGGAAGCCGAGCTTCAGGCCTTGCTCCAGGGATGGCTTGATGCCAAGGCGTTGACGCTGTCTGGTCAGCAAGCTGATCTTTCCGTCGTGGCGAGGGAGCCCCTGGTGAAGCGCGTCGAGCTGGAGCGGGCCGCTGATCAGGCTGCAGGGCGATCCAAGTCGATTGACGCAGCCATCACCACCATTGAGGTGGTCGACCGCAAGCCTCAGAGGATTGAACTGCTGGCCCAGGTGGCCTACAGCGATCGCCTTCAGGCTGCCGACGGAACCGTCATTGAAGAGACAGCACCGACTGATTTCATCGTGACCTACGTGCTTGGCAGAGATGGAACCCAATGGCTTTTGCACGACTACATCCCGGGCTCCTGAGTTGCTCGATTGAGTGGCTTGACCGTCGCTTTTTACGATCACTCCATTGATCCAGGGGCGTAACGCCGATGTTCGACGAGCTTTCAGCCCGTTTTGAGGATGCGGTCAAGGGGCTGCGTGGCCAAGACAGCATCAGCGAAACCAACGTCGATGGAGCCCTGAAGGACGTCCGTCGGGCCTTGCTTGAAGCCGACGTCAGCCTGCCGGTGGTGAAGGAGTTCGTGGCTGAGGTCCGCGACAAAGCCGTAGGTGCCGAGGTGGTGCGCGGCGTCAGCCCGGATCAGAAGTTCATTCAGGTGGTCCATGAACAGCTGGTGGAGGTCATGGGGGGCGATAACGCTCCTCTGGTGAAGGCTGCTGACGCTCCCACCGTCGTGTTGATGGCCGGCCTTCAGGGTGCCGGTAAAACCACCGCGACGGCCAAGCTGGGCCTCCACCTCAAGGATCAGGGGCGTCGAGCCCTGATGGTGGGTGCCGACGTCTACCGACCAGCTGCCATCGAGCAGTTGAAAACGCTCGGTGCTCAGATCGATGTGGAGGTGTTCAGCCTCGGTGCCGAGGCCAAGCCGGAAGACATTGCGGCCGCTGGTCTGGCCAAGGCGAAAGAGGAAGGGTTCGACACGCTCCTGGTCGACACCGCCGGTCGCCTCCAGATCGACACCGAGATGATGGAGGAGATGGTGCGGATCCGCACCGCTGTGCAGCCCGATGAGGTGCTGCTGGTGGTGGATTCGATGATCGGCCAGGAAGCGGCCGAACTCACCCGTGCCTTCCACGACCAGGTGGGGATCACCGGAGCGGTGCTCACCAAACTCGATGGTGATTCCCGCGGCGGTGCCGCCCTCTCGATCCGCAAGGTGAGCGGTCAGCCGATCAAGTTCATCGGCACCGGCGAGAAGGTGGAGGCCCTACAGCCGTTCCATCCCGAACGGATGGCCAGCCGCATCCTCGGTATGGGTGATGTGCTGACGCTGGTGGAGAAGGCCCAGAAGGAGGTCGAACTCGCCGACGTCGAAAAGATGCAGAAGAAGCTGCAGGAGGCGACGTTTGATTTTTCGGACTTTGTGAAGCAGATGCGCTTGATCAAGCGCATGGGCTCGCTTGGGGGCCTGATGAAAATGATCCCGGGCATGAACAAGATCGATGACGGCATGCTCAAGCAGGGGGAGCAGCAGCTCAAGCGCATCGAGGCCATGATCGGCTCGATGACACAGCAGGAGCGGGAAAACCCCGACCTCCTGGCGAGTCAACCCTCAAGGCGTCGCCGAATCGCCAGCGGCAGCGGTCATCAGGCTGCAGATGTGGACAAGGTGTTGGCCGACTTCCAGAAAATGCGCGGCTTCATGCAGCAGATGAGCCAGGGCAACATGCCCGGGATGGGAGGCATGCCCGGGATGGGAGGCATGCCCGGGATGGGCGGCATGCCAGGTATGCCCGGAATGGGTGGAATGCCGGGCATGGGTGGAATGCCTGGTATGGGAGGCATGCCCGGGGGCGGTGGTCGCCCCGGTCGCGGTGGACCGCCGAAGCGGCAGCGACCCGCCAAGAAGAAGAAGGGCTTCGGGGACCTGTGAGGGTGGAACGGTATGGTGGTTGTTTGGCGGGCGTTTAGGCGTCGCCGGACCACCTCTTTCCTTCATTCCAGGGCCACGATGATCAAGCTCCGCCTGAAGCGGTTTGGCAAGAAGCGGGAAGCGAGCTTCCGCCTCGTGGCCTGCAACAGCACCTCACGTCGGGACGGTCGTCCCCTTCAGGAGCTGGGCTTCTACAACCCGCGGACGAAGGAAACGCGTCTCGACACCGAGGCCATCCGTGAGCGTCTGGGTCAGGGTGCTCAACCCACCGATGTCGTGCGCACGCTGCTCGAGCGCGGCGGTCTTCTGGAAAAGACCGTGCGTCCTGCTGAGACCGTCGGCAAGGTCAAGCAAGCGGCCAAGCGTGAAGCTGATGCCAAGCAAGCCGCCAAGGAGGCTGCTGAGGCCAAGGCTGCAGCAGCTGAGGAGAAGGCTGCTGAAGCTTCCGATTCCGCAGAATCCGAATCGACCGAGGGCTGATCATTCCGGTGTCTGACGACGGCGAACGCGGCCGTTTCGTTCTCGACCTGCCTGATCCTGATGCTGCACTGGCCCTGGCTGGTGAAGCAGAAACAACCCTGCATCGCCTTGAAGCTCTGACCGGAGCCTCCATGGTGCTGCGGGGTCTTCAACTGGTGATCACCGGGCGGCCAACGCAGATTGAGAGGGCTGCTGCGGTTGTGGAATTGGTGCGCCCGATCTGGCAGGACGGCCAGTCGGTGTCACCGGTAGACCTTCAATCGGCCCTGGGGGCTCTCAACACCGGCCGCGGCGATGACCACGCCGCCATGGGTGAGCAGGTGTTGGCGAAGAGCCAGAAGGGCAACCTGCTGCGCCCGCGCACGCTGCGCCAAAAGAAATACGTGGATGCCATGGAGCGCCACGACCTCACCTTTGCCCTCGGCCCTGCCGGCACCGGCAAAACTTTTCTTGCCACCGTTCTCGCGGTTCGGATGCTCACCGAACGCAAGGTGGAGCGCTTGATTCTCACCCGGCCGGCTGTTGAAGCTGGGGAGCGCCTGGGGTTTCTGCCGGGCGACCTTCAGCAGAAGGTGGATCCCTATCTGCGTCCGCTCTACGACGCCTTGCATTCCCTGCTCGGTGCGGAGAAAACCAGCGTGCTGTTGGAAAAGGGGGTGATTGAGGTTGCTCCGCTGGCCTACATGCGGGGCCGCACCCTCAGCGATGCCTTTGTGATCCTGGATGAAGCTCAGAACACAACGCCTGCCCAGATGCGCATGGTGCTGACCCGCCTCGGAGAGCGTTCTCGGATGGTGGTGACGGGAGACATCACCCAGGTGGATCTTCCCGCCACTGTGCAGAGCGGTTTGGTGGAGGCCTCCGATGTTTTGGATGGTGTGGAAGGGGTGGCTGTCTGTCGCCTCACCTCGGCGGATGTGGTGCGTCACCCCCTGGTACAGCGGGTAGTCGAGGCCTATGCCCGACGGGACGAACGCAAGACAGCCAAGCCTCAGCGTCGATAGGGAGATCCACACTCCAATCCCTTGCCACCGCTGGCAGGATGTGGGGAGTCTTTGGTGACCTGGTCAACATGCCAGCAAGCAGCAATTTCCAGGAGGCGATCCGTCAGGCGCAATCGAGCGCCCTTGTCGGGCCCAACGTTGTCAATAAAGCGCTGCCCTACGTCGGCGGCGGCATGGTGCTCACCTCGATCGGGGTGATCGGTGGTCTTTCGATGATGGCCACCCCGTTGTTCATGCCCCTGTTCTGGGTGGCCGTGATCGGCAACCTGGTTCTCTTCTTCGTCGCGCAGAACGTCGCGATGAAGGGGAACAACGCCACAGCCTTGCCGCTGTTGTCGATCTACAGCCTGATCACCGGATTCACCCTGAGCGGTCTCGTGGCGTTCGCTGGAGCTGTCGCCGGTATCGGTGCGGTCGGCACAGCTGCCCTGGCCACCGGCATCACCTTCGTGATTGCGTCGATCGTTGGTCGTCGCATGAGTGATTCCGTCGGTCAGGCGCTCTCCGGCGTGGTTGGTCTCGGCTTGATTGGCCTGATCCTGGCCATGGTCGTCCAGTTTGTTGGCGGCATTTTTGCCCCAGCCATCTTCCATGGCACCAGCTTTGAACTGATGATCGCCGGCTTCGGCACTGTGCTCTTCGTAGGCGCCGCCTTCGTCGACTTCTACACGATGCCTCGCTCTTACCGGGATGACCAATACCTGGCAGGTGCCTTGAGCATGTACCTCACCTACATCAACCTGTTCATCTTCATCCTGCGCTTGATCATCGTGCTCAACGGTGGTGGTCGTCGCGACTGACGATTTCAACGCAATCGAATCCGCCTTCGCCCCGGCTTGTCCGGGGTTTTTTTATGGCTCAACCTTCGGCCACGGCATAGACGCTGTTCCCGATCGCTTGTTTCTGCTCGGCGTCGTACCCCCACTTCTCCAGGAAGGAGACGTCTTCACCGCGGTTGTCGAGGGCGGCGGCCAGCAGTTGCTCCAGACGCTCTTTCACCTCTGCTGGTTCCAGCAGCCTGAGTAGTTCAATGCAGCGGTTGCTGACCCGCTCCGAGCCTGCCTGCTGCACTTCATCTCCCGTGCGCCTGTGATGAACGGCCATGGCGGTGCTCATGGCCAGATTGCGGACGCTCAGATCCACAACTCCAGCACCGGCGCCGCGCAGTTGGCCGACGACGGCATCGGGCAACCGATCCATCAGTACGCTCTCGCCCGCCAGGCTCACCACAAAAAATCCCCGGGCACCATCGCGGCTGGCCACCATTTCACCGATCCGGTCGGCCAGCACCTCATCGCTGATCTCCTCGTTATCCCACTGCTGCAGCCAGGCCGCTGTGATCTCCATGGCCTGCTGGAAGGTGGGCTGCTGATTGGCCATGGCAGCGTGGAAACACTGTGGCCAGGCTATGGGCAGGTGTGGCCGTTCCAATGTCCAGCGCTTCTTTCCATGATCTTCATCTGCGTCTTCCAGCAGGACATTGGAAAGAGCTTCAGCAGCACTGTGAGCGATCAGGAGAGAGTGCGAGTGCTGTGATCCGGAAGGCTCTTGGCGATTATCTCGATCTGGAGCACCACACCCTGTGGCAGCTATCCACCTCAAGTGCGGTCGTAAAAGGGGTGTTTGGTGAGGCGCTGCAGGTGAAAGATCTTGCAGACCACGGTGATTTCGGCATTGGCACGTTTGAGCAGCTTGATGGGGAGGGAATCCTCTTGAACGGTGTGTGTTGGCAAGCCGGTGCCGACGGCACGCTCATCCAGGCTCCAATGGACGAAGGGATTCCCTTTTGGATTGCCACCCATTTCGCCTGCGAACGCCAGATGCGTCTCGGCCCGATTTCGGATCTGGGGCAGTTTGCTCAGCTGCTCGACCCCTATCGCCCCAGTGCGAATTTGTTTGTGGCGATTCGCGTTACGGGCGAATTTGAAGAGGTGATGGTGCGCTCCGTTTCGCGCGTTGAACAAGGGGCCAGCCTGCTGGATGCAACGCGCGCTCAAACCACGTTCACCCATCACGCCATACGGGGAACGTTGGTTGGTTTTTGGAGTCCAACCCATGCAAGCAGCCTCAATATTCCCGGCTATCACCTTCATTTCCTTTCAGACGATCAGCGCCATGGTGGCCATCTGCTCGATTTGAAAGCCACCGCGTTGGAGGTGGAGTTTGATTTCCAATCAAATCTTCGGTTGGCGCTGCCTGAAACCAAGGAATTTTTGATGGCGGATCTTTCGGGTGATCCATCTGCCGCTTTGGAAGAGGCAGAAACGCGAGGAGGCCGTTGACGGCGCAGACTTGGCGTATGCAACCAACTCCTCTGCCAGAGGACTACCGCTCTGGCTTCATCGCACTGATTGGTCGACCGAACGTGGGTAAATCCACGCTGGTGAATCAGCTGGTTGGGGAGAAGGTGGCGATCACATCCCCTGTGGCCCAAACCACCCGCAATCGCCTGCGGGCAATCCTCACCACGGAGGTGGCACAGATGGTGCTGGTGGACACCCCTGGCATCCACAAACCCCACCACTTGCTTGGGGAACGCTTGGTGAAGAGTGCGCGCAGCGCCATCGGTGAAGTGGACCTGGTGGTGTTGCTTCTGGAGGGGTGCGAGCGCCCGGGGCGGGGTGATGCCTTCATCGTGAATCTGCTGCAGCAGCAGTCCCTGCCGGTGCTGGTGGCCCTGAACAAGTGGGACAAACTGGCGGAGGAGCATCGCTCCGAGGCGGAAGAGGCCTATGCCGCCCTGCTGCATGAGACGAATTGGCCGGTGCACCGCTGCAGCGCCCTTTCAGGCGATGGCTGCGAAGAGCTCACAGCAGCGATGGCGGCTCAGTTGCCCTTGGGGCCACAGCTTTATCCGCCCGAGATGGTGAGTGATCAACCAGAGCGGGTGCTGCTGGGTGAACTGATCCGCGAGCAGGTTCTTCTGCACACGCGGGAGGAGGTGCCCCACAGCGTTGCTGTCACCATTGATCGCGTTGAGGAGTTGCCGGCAAAGGGCAAAGGGGCTGGGCGAACAGCCGTTCTGGCCACGGTGCTGGTGGAACGCAAGAGTCAGAAGGGAATCCTGATCGGCAAAGGTGGGGCGATGCTCAAGACGATCGGCCAGGGGGCCCGGCTGCAGATGCAGGTGCTGATCGATGGCCCGGTGTATTTAGAGCTGTTCGTCAAGGTGGTGCCCGATTGGCGCAGCAAACCGGCCCGCTTGGCGGAGCTGGGTTACACGGGCAATCAATAACCGCGCGCTTAACAGCATCAGCGCGTAATGTCGCGCCCATGCTTTCGCTGCTGACGCGCCAAAAGAGCTTTCGGGATCCCTGGGTCGGTCACCCTGGCCTGAACCGGCGTTGGCAGCTGCATCGACACCGCGTTCAGCTGGCGGAGACGCTCTGTCTTTGGAGACGCCTGCTGCGACCGGCGCAGCTGTCCAGCCTGGAGAGGGACGGTTTTGTGGCGCTGGAGAACTTCCTGCCGCAGCAGGAGTTCGAGGCCTTGCGTGACGAGGTGGAGGCGGTTGTTGGTCGCGCCTCACGCCTGCATCCAGTACAGGACAACACTCGGCCTGGTTTTCGCCCCAAGCAACCCTTTGCTGGAGGGTTTGACCGTTTCGATGGAGGCACCCTCAACCGTTTCTTACACATCGATCCTGAGCAAATGCCTCGGGCCGCTGCCTTCTCCCATGACCAGCGGCTCAGTGCGGGATCCCGCCAGGTCATTGGCTTGCCGATGAATCCGCGCAAGCTGGACGTTTATCTCACGGTGCATGGCGAGGAGACCCGCACGCCGGATCTGCAGAAGGTGCTGCACCGCGACACGTTCTTCCGTGCCCTCAAGTTCTGGTTTTTTTTGCGGCCGGTTCAACGTCAGGACGGCCCTTTCGAATACGTGCCGGGCAGCCATCGTCTTGATCAGTACCGCTTGCGTTGGGAGCAGTCCACAGCCACCGCGGCGGCCGAACAACGGCGGCAGCCAGATGTGTCTGGATCCTTCCGAATTCAGGAAGAGTCCTTGGCTGAGCTGGGTCTGCCCAAGCCTGTTGCGCTTACTTGCCCTGCCAACACTCTGGTGTTGGCGGATGTGTTCGGCTTTCACCGGCGCGGAGCAGCCGTCCAGGGTCGGCAGAGGTTGGCGCTCTACGGCTGGAACCGCCCCTATCCCTTTTCTCCCATCAGCTGGTGATCCGGCTGAGAGGATGGGCGCATGAGTGAACAAGCCTTTCCCCCCGAAGACCCTGGCTCCTTTCTGAGCCTCTGCGACGGGGTGTGGATGAGCCTTCGCAGCTGCTTTGAGCTGGCTGCCGGTGGTGATGACGAGTGGCACAGCAGCGAACGGGGTGAACTCACCGTCCGCTGGGTGAAAGAGCAGGGAGCTCTCGGCCAACTGCAGGTGCAGGCCCCAGGTGGAACCAGTAGCACGCTCACCTTCGCCGCTGATGGACAGCTGATCCTCGATGCTGATTCCCAGGGCAACTGGAGGTTCTGGCCCGACGGCAGCATGGAGCTGAACCTCAGTCGGGCTGACGGCGTGCAGGTTCAGGAGAGGATCTGGTTCACGCGGGTCAACCTGCGCTTGCGCAGCACCACGGCGGTGGATGCGCAGGGAACACCAGTGCAGGGCAGTTTCTGCACGGACATCCGCAGGGTGTCCAAACCGGCGGCCTGAGGCGGAATGGCGCCCTATCGCCTTGATGTGGTGAGCCTGGCGCCGCAGGCGTTTGCTCCTCTGCTGGAGCTGGGGGTGATCGGTCGCGCCTTCAACGCGGGTATTGCTGAGTTGCATCTGCACAACCCCAGGGACTTCGCCACGGATCGCCATCGCAAGGTTGATGACGAGCCCTACGGGGGCGGTGCCGGCATGGTGCTCAAGCCGGAGCCGGTGTTCGCTGCGATGGAGGCGATTCCCCGCAGCCCCCGTAGCCGGGTTCTGTTGATGTCGCCGCAGGGGCGTCCCCTGCAGCAGGAGGATCTGCAGCGCTGGTCCACCGACCACGATCAACTGGTCTTCCTCTGCGGTCACTACGAGGGGTTTGACGAGCGGATTCGCGGTTTGGCCGATGAGGAGGTGTCGATGGGTGATTTCGTCCTCACCGGTGGTGAGCTACCGGCGATGACGGTGATTAACGGCGTTGTTCGCCTGCTGCCCGGCACGGTGGGGACGGCCGATTCCCTGGTGGAGGAAAGCCACAGTGCACTACTCCTGGAACACCCGCACTACACCCGCCCTGCCGACTTCCGCGGCATGGTCGTTCCGAATGTGCTGCGCAGTGGCGACCACGGTGCCATCGCCCGGTGGCGTCAGGAGCAGCGGGAGCAGCGCACCCGCGAGCGGCGACCTGATCTGTTTGCCCGCTGGCAGACCGCGACAATGAATGACCCTTCAGACCCCGGCATGGAGCTGCGCATCGGCAACGGATACGACATCCATCGGCTGGTGCCTGGACGGGCCCTCATCCTGGGGGGTGTAACCCTGGACCATCCCGACGGTCTTGGCCTGGATGGACACAGCGATGCCGACGTGCTGGTGCATGCCGTGATGGATGCCCTGCTCGGGGCCCTCGCCCTGGGTGACATCGGCAAATACTTCCCCCCCACCGATCCCCAATGGAAAGGGGCCGACAGCTTGAAGCTTCTGGATCAAGTCGTGAAGTTGGTGAAGGAGCGCGGCTGGTCGGTGGTGAACATCGATGCCGTGGTGATTGCCGAGCGCCCCAAGCTCAAGCCGCATATCGCGGAGATGAGCAGCCGTATGGCGTCAGCGATCGGCATTGCTCCGGATGCCGTGGGTGTGAAGGCCACCACCAACGAAGGCTTGGGTCCGGAGGGACGGGAAGAGGGCATCAGTTGCCAGGCTGTGGCCCTGCTGCAGCGGAGCTGAGCCTTGCATCATCTCCGGTCGCTACTGCTTAGGGTCGTCGCACCTTGTTTGGCGCTGGTTCTGTTGTTGGGCGGGCTTTCGAAGGCAGAGGTTCGGGCAGAGAACGCCCCGAGGCTTGGTGAAGCTGTGGTTGTGGTTGAGCACCTGCGGCTGCAGGTGCCCCAAGAGAGCCGTGAGCATTGGATGGTGGCGGAACGCGGCAGCTGGGAGCCTTGGTTGAAGCAACAGCCTGGGTTTCTGGGCCGTGAACTGTTCTGGGATCCAGCAACCGAGGAGGGAACGCTGCTGATTCGTTGGAGCAGTCGTGAGGAATGGAAATCCATCTCCATGGAAGAGGTGGAGACGGTTCAGGAGCGCTTCGAGACTCTGGCCCGCGAGCAAACAGGACAGCGCCAGGGCAACCCTTTCCCACTGGTGTTTGAAGGGGAACTGTTACCGCAGTGAACACGCCGGATGCTCGCCTCGATCTGCGGCGCCGCCAGCGCTTGGGCATGGTCGAGGCCGTTTGGGGGGAACACAAGACAGCCGATCAGATCGTCGCCATTCTTGAAAGCTTTGCCGCAGCAGGAGAACTGGGTTTTGTGACTCGGGTAGCTCCTGAAAAGGCGGCACGGGTGTGTGAGGCGTTGCCGGAGGTGGCGCGGCACCCCGATGCTCGCTGCCTCACCCTGGGTGCGTTGCCTCCAGTGCCTGCGCCACCAGCTGAGGTGGTGGTGCTCAGTGGAGGCAGCAGTGATCGCACGGTGGTGGCTGAGATCAGCGTGGCCCTGCGTTGCCATGGCATCGGCGTGGATCCTGTGATGGATGTGGGGGTGGCCGGATTGCATCGCCTGCTCGATCAACTCCCCCGCCTGGCCTCGGCTCGGATCCTGATCGCCTGCGCGGGGATGGAGGGTGCGTTGCCGACAGTGCTCGCTGGTTTGGTGCCGCAACCCGTGATTGGCGTCCCGATTTCCGTTGGCTATGGGATTAGCGCAGGGGGGCGAACTGCTTTGGAAGGAATGCTCGCCAGCTGTGCCCCAGGACTGACTGTGGTGAATATCGACAACGGCTACGGCGCAGCAATGGCTGCATTGCGGATGCTCAGGGGCTTTGCCCCAGAAGCTTCAAGCTGAGGTATCAAGCCCCCGCGGGAGGATCGATTTGGCCGAGGCGCTTCAGCTCAGCGCTGTTGTGGTCGCATTCCACCCGCTGAAGCGCATGGACAAGAGCATCAAGATCAGCCCGAGCTAGCTCACCGTCCTGTTGCCATTCCATGGAGCGGGGGTCGGGAGCCAACGCAGATAGTCCAAATTTGATTATCAACAAATTAAGGCTGATTCCTGAGAAGGAATACCCAGAAAACCTGAAAATCGGCGAAGAAAATCTTTAGTTCTTCAGAGGTGCTGCAGGTTGGGATAGGCGGTGACGAGGTCGTTGGCGCTGAGCACATCTCCGCGGCCCTCCGGTTGCCAGATCACCTCAAGGGCCATGAGTTCAGTGGAGGCTGTGGAACCAAGTATGCGCAGGGTTTGGCGCAGATCTTCTCCGGTATCGGCTCCAGCGAGCTTGGCCGATGCCGTCGAGGCCACCAGCAAGGTCACAACGATGAATTCGTTGGTGGCATCTGCCTCGCCAGCGCTGCTGCTGGTGTCGCTTATTCGCTGACCACCGACATTGCTGGTGAGCTCAGCGTCCAACTTGCTGCGCTCGTTCATCGAGAGGCGATTGAACGTCGATTCAGCTGAGCTGAAGGGAACACTTCCACTCTCGGCATTGGCGTAAACCCAGAGGTCCGGTTGGCGCAGCAGGGCCAGGGTTGTTTCCTGTAGCAGCCTCTGCAGACCAGCAGAACTGCTGGTGTCGGACGAGGAGGCCAAAGAGCGCAGATCGTCCTGCAGGGATTTGGCACTGGCCAGCAGCCCCACCTGCACCTGAATCATGTTCACGTTGCGCGGCATGGCTGGTGCAGCAGCGCTACCACCGATCGAGGGAGTATTGCCAACGCCACGAACGGCGTTCACCAGCACACCTGCGACCGCCATCAGGATCAGCAGCCCGAACAGACCACCACCACCGAAGCCGAAGATTGGAATGAGAAAGGGGAAGCCCATTCCGCCGCCGCGGTAGCCACCCCCGCGGTAGCCGCCGCCGTAGCCTCCGCCGTAGCTCCCACCGGATCGCGGCATCGAAGGAGCGCGGAAGCTGCCCCCTCCCATGCGCCCACCGCGGGCGGCATCAGCCGGCTGTGCCTGGAAGAGGCAGAGCCCCACAATCACCAGGGGCAAAAGTAGTGATGCGAGCAGTCGTTGGGGTCGTTTCAACAGTCGGGGGGTGGCCAAAGCAGCGCCCACAGCATCAGTCCGGCGACTCTAGGAACCACCACCAACGATGGTGACGATCTCAAGGGTGTCGTCATCCTTCACCACGATGTTGTCCCAACGGCTGCGGGGTGCGATCACCCCGTTGTGCTCGGCGACCACCAGCTGGGGGTTGTTGGCCAGCAGGGCAACAACGGCCGCCAGGCTGGCGGGGGTCGGTGCTGGATCCAGCACGCGGGTTTCACCGTTGACCATCAGGGTGAGAGGCATGGCTCAGAACGTGGCGTGGTCCAGCTGCTGGAGCAGTTGCCGCGAGGCCTGCCCGCTGTCATCTGCGTGCATGATCGCGCCGATCACCGCCGCACGCTGGCCGCCGGCCGAAAGCAGTGCCGGCAGGTTGGCTGCTGTGATTCCACCGATGGCAAAGACGGGGCGTTGGCTGATCGCAGTGGCCTGCGCCAAGAGCTCCACACCAACAGGGTTCCGCTCGGGTTTGACGGCCGTGGAGTGGATCGGGCCGAAGCCGAGGTAGTCGATCGGCTCCTGCTGAGCCTGATGAACCTGATCGATGCTGTGGGTGCTGCGGCCCAGCAGACGATCGGTACCCAACAAATCGCGGGCCACCTCACTGGGCATGTCCTCCTGGCCCAGGTGCACCCCATCCGCATCGACCGCCAGGGCCAAGTCCACACGGTCATTGATGAACAACAGAGCCCCGAAGCGGTTGCAGAGCTGCCTGAGCTGCTGGGCCTCCTGCAGACGTTCGCGGTCATGTCCCGCTTTGCAGCGGTACTGCACCATGCCCACGCCGTTTTGCAGGGCGGCCTGCACCCGATCGCTCAGGTCATCGCAGGGCGTTGTGATCAGGCAGAGGCGACAGTCCTGAAGCTTGTTGCGTCGCCTTGCTCCCAGGGTGGCGTTGAGGCAGGTCACCTCCAGGTCATAAAGGCCGTAGCGGATCGCAGCGGCTTCAGCAGCTAGGGCGGGATCGATGTTGCGGCCGTACTCCTCCAGCACCCGCAGCGCTTCCTGCACCCGGGCGCAGTTGGCCGCCACCACGTGGTCGGGGCTGTGGCGATCCAGTTGGGCTGGATGCTCCAGTCCGGCGCCGGTGTCAGTGCTGGTGGAGCGGGCCTGCTTGTAGCTGTCGTGGTGGAGCCGTCCGAGCCGTTGACGCCAATCCTTGAGGCGCACCACCAGATCCTGTTGCTCCAGCCCGAAGCGGCACCAGTCCTCAACAACCCTCAACCCTTCCCGGGCACGGTCGAGGTTGGCGTCGATCAGACGTGCCACCCGTGGATCCAGGGATGTCTCGTTTGGGGTTGGATTCATGGCACCCTGTGGGCAACGGTTTCTGCGTCGGTCATGGAGAACGGTGGTTCTGAGAGCACCATGCACGTTCTGGTCTGGGGAATCGTTCTTCTCGGCGGCATCGGCGTGTTCATCGTCTGGGGCCTAGTGAATGCCTATCCGACCGTGGCCTGAGAGCCGGTCTGAAGGATCTCGCGGGCTTGAGCTGCGTCGCGGCCGATCTGGCTGCTGAGCTCCTCGAGACCACTGAATTTGGTCTGGCCGCGCAGGCGCTGCACAGGCTCGACGCCCAGGTGCCGGCCCTCCAGCTCCAGGCTCTGATCCAGCAGGTGCACCTCAACGGCTGAGGGCGATGTGGGATCGATCGTGGGTTGGGGGCCGAGGTTCATCACGGCCGGCAGGCGATCACCCTCCCCATCCAGTTGGGCCCAGGCGGCGTAGACGCCAAGCCCTGGCAATGCCTTGCGTCCATCCACCTGGAGATTGGCGGTGGGCCAGCCCAGTTCACGCCCCAGCCCTCGGCCCCGAACCACCCGTCCCTGAAAGCGGTAGGCCCGGCCCAGCAGGGCTTTGGCAGTGGTTAGGTCGGCCTGGTCGAGGGCCGCGCGGATTCTGCTGCTGCTCATCCGGCCCTTTTTGTCTTCAACGATCGGCACCACCTTCACCTCAACGCCGTTCCGAGCCGCAAGCCGTTCCAGCATCTCGGCGTCACCGCGCCGCTGATGACCGAAGCGGAAGTTGGTGCCCACGGCAATGCGTTTGGCCTGAAGTGTGCCCAGCAGCACGCTGGTGACGAAGTCTTCCGCACTCAGCTGAGCGAGCTCGCGGGTGAAGGGCACCAGCACGAGCTGCTGGATCCCAAGGGGTTCCAGCAGGGCGAGTTTTTCGCTGGGTAGATCCAGCCTGAGGCGTGCTTCGCCGAACAGCACCTCACGGGGATGGGGCCAGAAGCTCACCACTGAGGCAATGGCCTCATCCGGGCTGCCCTGGATGGCCTCGGCGATCACGCTGCGATGGCCGGCGTGCAAGCCATCGAAACTCCCCAGCGCCAGGGCAGTGGGCCGACGGGCTTCCTCTGGAGAACAGAGCGGGATCAAAGAGGTGCAGAAGGTGCGCTTTGGTGGCAAGTTTGAACGACCGAGCACCAGGGCATGCCAGACCGCCTCGATTTCCAGAAGTTGTCGTTCGGCGTGCGTCGGATGGGATGGATCCGCTTTTGGATCCAGGTGGTCCTCGGCATCGTTGTGGTGGGCGTTCTGCTGTTCAACAACATCGGCGGCAGCCTGGCCCGCAATTCCGAACGTGCCGTGGGCCTGGGACCTGGCCTGTCGCTTACCTCCCTGGCCTTCCTTGTACTGCTGTTCAGCCTCTGGCAGGGCTGGCTGATCGTCCGTACCGGTCGGGCGATCGATAGTGGGGCCCGTCCCAGTCGGGGAGAGGTGGCACGGCTGATCAAACGGGGGCTGTTGGCGGATCTCCTGGGTCTCACCTTTGCCACAATCGGCTATCAGGCCCTCGCCGGCAGCCTGTTCGTGCAGGCCTCCATGCAGACTCCAGGCATTGCCATCGGCGGCCGCGGCATGGCCGACAACCTGGCGATCACCTCCCTGGAAATGCTGTCCGTGCTCAGCAACACCCAGGTGCTGTTCGCCCACCTGATCGGAGTGTTGTTCTCCCTTTGGTTGTTGCAGCGGGTTTACCGCACCAGTTGATCCTTGAGCTTGAGCTGCGGAAGTCCGCCGAGGGGCCCCCTCCAGAACAGGTCGGGCTGGATCGGCGTGAGTGAGGGTGAATTGGCATGAATCTGGGCCACATCACTGGGCCAATCCCGGGGACCTTCTCCGGCTGATTCCAGGTCCTGCACGGCTTCTCCGGCCAGCCAGTAGTAGGCGCGGCCACGGGGGTCTTCCCGACGGCTGAATTGCTCGTCGTATCGCCGGATCGAGAGTCGGGTCCAGCGCAGTGCTCCCATCTCCTCCCGGGCACAGGGGGGGATGTTGAGGTTGAGCAACAGGTTGTCGGGCCACTGGTCTGCGATGGCCTGTTCACTCACCTCCAGAGCAAGGTCGGCGGCCGCCTGGAACTGACGCCACTGGAAGCAGGCGCTGCTCACAGCCAGGGAACGAATGCCCTCAAGGGTGCCTTCCATTGCTGCGGCAACGGTGCCTGAGCAGAACACGTCTGTTCCCAGGTTGGGGCCGTGATTGATGCCGGAGAGCACCAGGTCCGGCTTCTCTTTCACCAGTTCGAAAAGGGCCAGCTTCATGCAGTCGGCGGGGGTGCCGCTGCAGGCCCAGGCGGTGACCCCTGGGGCGAACAATTCGTCGGCCCGCTCGGCACGGATGGGGGTCTGCAGGGTGAGGCCATGACCAGTGGCAGACCGTTCCTGATCTGGGCAGACCACCGTCACCTGATGGCCGCGGGCTGCAGCTGCGGCGGCCAGGGTTCGGATGCCGTCTGCGAAGACCCCATCGTCATTGCTGATCAGGATCCGCAGCGGGGCCATGGGGTTATTCGCACTGAGGTGAACCTAAGCGGCTTGGCTGCTTACAGTCAGCAGCTGTCTGTTTCATCCCTGTGAGCGCACCGGTCACCCTGCAGCAGCTCACCGATCAACTCGATGCCCTCGAGCAGCAGGCCGCGGCTGAGATCGCCGAGGCAGCCGATGCCGCTGCGCTCGAGCAACTGCGGGTCGGGCTGCTGGGCAAGAAGGGCCGCATCTCCGGTGTGCTGGGAGCCATGGGCAAGTTGCCCGGTCAGGAGCGTCCTCTGGTGGGCCAGCGCGCCAATGTGCTGAAAACGCAAGTGCAGTCGCTGCTGGGAGAGCGGCTACAGGCCGTGAAGCAGGCGGCCATGGCGGAGCGCATTGCCAAGGAAAGTCTGGATGTCACCGCTCCGGCTTCTGGGGTGCCGATGGGGCATCGCCATCCCCTGATCACCACCACAGAAGAGATCGTCGATCTGTTCCTGGGCCTCGGCTACAGCGTGGCCGAGGGGCCTGAAGTGGAGCGGGACCACTACAACTTCACCGCCTTGAACATCCCCGAGGACCATCCGGCCCGGGACATGCAGGACACCTTCTATCTCGGGGGTGACCTGCTGATGCGGACCCACACTTCGCCGGTGCAGATCCGCCATCTGGAAGACAACCCTCCGCCGGTGCGGATCGTGGCTCCCGGTCGGGTTTATCGCCGCGATGCCGTCGATGCCACCCATTCGCCGGTTTTCCACCAGGTGGAGGTGCTGGCCATTGATGAGGGACTGGATTTCAGCCACCTGCGCGGCACGGTGATGGCCTTCCTAAAGGCCTTCTTCGGCGACTTGCCGGTTCGCTTCCGGGCCAGCTACTTCCCCTTCACTGAGCCCTCAGCCGAGGTGGATGTGCAGTGGCGCGGCCGCTGGCTGGAGGTGATGGGCTGCGGCATGGTCGATCCCGCTGTACTGGAAGGGCTGGGCCTCGATCCCGAGCGTTACAGCGGTTTTGCCGCAGGCCTGGGGGTGGAGCGGTTCTGCATGGTGCGCCATGGCATTGACGACATTCGCCGGCTCTACACCAGCGATCTGCGCTTCCTTGAGCAGTTCTGATCGGCGCAGCAAAAGCCAACGACGCTCTGCCCTCATGGCCTTCGATGGTTGTTCAATGCCCTGTTGGCAAGGCTGAACAGCGTGTTTAAAAAAGAGATTTAGGGGAGTGTCGATGGCTCGTCTTGGCTGGCGACTGACGGCCTCGGTGACGTTCGCGATTCTGGCGGGCCTTGCGCTGCATTTCGGCGTGTCTGGATGGACGTCGACGTCAGTTGCGGCAGGCATCGATGCCACGGGGCGAAGCTCCCTGGCTCTCTTTTCGATGGCCTTCGTGGCTTCGAGTGTGCAACGCCTCTGGCCGTCATCCCTGAGCCAGTGGATGCTGCAAAACAGGCGCTGGATCGGGCTGAGTTTTGCGTCGTCCCACGGGATTCACTTGGCCTTGATCCTTGCGATGTCTCTGGATTTCCCTGATCCATTCCTGAGTGAGCAGCCCGCAGGGAAGTGGCTGGTTGGCGGTATGGCGTATCTGTTGATTGCCTTGATGGCCCTCACGTCGACGAATGCGGCCCAACGATGGATGGGCATGAAGCATTGGAAGCGACTGCACGTGATTGGCTCCTATTGGATATGGGCAGAATTCGCCCTCACGTATGTGAGCCATGTGAAGAAAGGGCCAGCTGATTTCTATGCACCTTTTCTTGTGTTCACCCTGGTTCTCCTAGTGATTCGCTGGGTTGGCCACATCAAACCCAAAAGCCCGTTAAGCCCAGTGAGTGGATAGACCCTCAGGTCTCTCTGGTTGAAGGCTCATTCAAACAACCAGCGAAATCCCATCGAAACACCGTGTTGTGTGGAGGAGTAGCCGTTCCGTCCGTTGTGGGCGGAGTAGTCGATGCCGAAGTAGCGATAGGCCAGGGAAATCTGAGCTGAATTGCCCAGGGCATAGGCCACACCCGCCTCGACGGTTCCCGACAGGTCCTGTTTGCCATTGATCCCAAAACCACCAGCATCCATGCCGAGGAAGGCTTGCCAGTCTTCGCCCAGAGCAAGGGTGGTGTTCATGCCGATGAGGGGCTGCACCCATGTGTTGTGCCATGTCTCACTGGCTTCATCGGCAATGTCGCGCTGAAGTTGCCTTGAGGGCAGGATTCCCTCGACGGTGACGTCGTCTTTGAACGACACGTCCATGTCCAGTGAGGCGTCGATCAATCGCATCCCTGCAAAGCCAATGAAGCTCACCGAACCAGGCGTCATCCGTGGTTTTTGAATCTCACCGGCTCGGTAGCGCAGGGCCAGATCAAAAATGGTTTGCTCGCTGTCGGTGACCGACTTGATCGTTCCCTTGGAGGTGACCCGGCGCTGCGGGAAGTGCGGGTGGCGTTCGTTCTGAATCGGGTTCGAGCTGTTCCAGGACGAGACCGTCTCGGATGTGCTGAAGCTGAGATGGTCCAGCCCTGCTTGCAGGCCAAACCGCCCTTTCTCAACAGCCACCTTGCCGCTGAACACACCGGTGAGCATGTCCAGCACATCGCTGAGATCCAGCGTTTCCTTGGTGGTGTTGTTGTCCAGCGTGGTTTTGGAGTGGGTTTCCAGCGGGAAGAACCCGTAGGCCTCCAGATACACCCGGGTGTTGCCATCCTCGTCAGGCACTTCTTCTGCGGCTGACGGCAGTGCAAGCGGAGCGAGCAAACAGGCCGTGGCGAGGCCAAGCAGGCGGTTGAGACGCATCGGGCTTTGGAGCGGAAGAATCAGGAGATCGAGAACAACGAAGCCATCAGCGTGGCTTGCGCACAGGACCCATCAGGGGGTTTTGAACCGGTCCGGCCACGCCATAAGTCACAACGAATCCCTGGCCCCCTCCAAATGTGGAGGTGCGGCCCCTGTAGGTGGGGTTAATGACGACATCACCGTCGAACCAGTTATTGGCGCTCCAGAGGTTTCCAGCGTCATCAACAATGACATCGGTGGTCATTTGAATAACGCCGCTTTGGTAGTTGTGAATCACATCCCCAGTGGTTTTTCCTGCGGGGCAATTGGCGGGATTGACGCCACAGATGTGAGTCAAGCTTTGACCATAAAGATTGCCGACCCAGACGTTGTCATTGCCGTCGATGGTCACACCCCAGGGGATATAAGCGGTGCCTTTGGCGATGTCTTGTTGGACGACTTCCATGTCGGGTGAAATCAGCCCAACCATTCCAGTTTGCGTGATGTTGGGGTTGGTCAAAAGGTATTCAGCACCGGCCTCAAACTCCTCCATGATGGTTTTGGGTTGTGGTGCATTGGCAGGGATATTGGGAGGCATTTTCGCGCCTGGAGGTAGTGCTCCTTGAGGAGAATTGGATTGCTGGGCAATCCATACATGCCCTGTTGAATCAACCGCAACACCACGGCCCCCAAGGTTCACTTCGATCGTTTTGGCTTGATCAGGAGCGTCCCCTGGAAACACGGTGAGTTTGTTGTTGTAACTGCTGCTCACCCACACTCTGTTCTGTCCGTCAATGGCGACACCGAAGGGTGCTTGGAGGTCATTAATTGTGATTCGTTTCCCTTGGGTGTAATCGCCACCGGGGAAATGAATCATGTGGTTTGCGGTGTTGTCGGCAATCCATACATCTCCATTGGCGGCTGTGGCGACGCCCTGAAGCTGACCCACTTCCTTATCAATGGTGGCTGGCCCAAGGGCTTTGCTGTCTTTGAGGTCGAACACCCCAACCATGTTGTTGAACGCGCCAACCCAAGCATATTTTTCTGATACTCCGGTCCCCCAGCCCACACCGTTGATGCCTTGGCCGTTGTAACCGCTAATCGCTGGTGAAAGAGGCGTGCCACCGGGGCCGAAGTGGGTCACGCCTCCGCCGATGTTGTTTACCACTCCGGATTGAGAGCCAGGCATCCAGTTGGTTCCACTCCACATGCTTCCTTTTCCGTCAAACATCAACTTCCCGAGGCCTAAAGCACCGCCACCGTTAAAAACCAGGGAAAGTGAAAAACTTTTGGGTTGAAACAACAAATAGGGAGCGGTTGCAGTTGGGCGCAGCTGTGAGGCTTTGTTGATCGGGTATGCGCTTTGGAACAGCTGATAGAGCGCGCCGGCGTTCTTCCAGGGTTGACGGGCAATGGACGTCATTGCCGAGAGTGTGTTCTCTGAATTTGTCAGTGCTAGCAGCTGATAGCACGCTTGAGACTGCTGGGGTTGCCCGCATAATGCAATCAGATCTGAGAGCACATTCATTCGAGCTGCAGTCTCGGAATTCAGCAGGTTGGTGCTTTTCAGCAACGTTGCTCCAAAGCGACCTGTGCTCTGGTCAACCAGGTTTTCCACTTGGCTCGATCCGATTGCTAAGGCGCTTTGGCTCCCTTCCAACGCTGTGCCTTCAATCAGTTGAGCATTGGGCCAAACCGAACCAACGGTTGTGAGCTCGTTGATGGCCACCTGCTGATGCTCATCCCCGCCAAGCACCGTGAGCATGGTGAGTTGGTCGGCGCTGGATCCGCCGATGTCGCCCCCCTTGGCCACGAGGTAGTGGACGACCCCTTGCGTTGCTCGAACCTTGACGCTGAACGCCCCGCTTTTGTTCGAACGATGGGTGCTCAGTTGTTTGGGGGATTGCCCAGCTTGGGTTTGCCAGAGGGTGATGGATGAGCCGCTCACCGGCTGACCCTTCAAGGAGATCTGCCCTTTTAATGTTGATTGCCCTCGGGCTTCGACAGACCCTGTTGCTGTCCCAACAGCCAGTGCACTAAGGGCGAGGACCTGTCCAAGCGTTTTGAAGACCTTCATGGACGTCGATACGTTTTTCTCTGTCTAGGGAGAGAGGGAGATCTCTGCCCTGCTTCGAACCCGATCACGTACGGATGGGCGCATGTCGGTCCCGTCGGACTGATCTTCAATGACGACAGGCCGCTGCCCAACTGAAAAGGTTCGGCCGGCAATTCTCTTGTCGAGTCTCGAGATAACCGATCGATTTGTACCACCCTGATTTTTCAGCCCGTCAAGATGAATTGATTTTGGTGATTGCCAGTGTTTCGTCGACTTCTGTTGGGCGTGGTTGCGTTTACAGCTTTTGCTGGCACTGGCGTGGTGGCGCAAGAGGTCAACGAGATCAAGGCTGAGTCAGGCGGTTTTGATTACAGCCCTCTGACGGAGCCTGAGCAAGCCGAGATCGCTCAGGCCCAGCTCATTGCGTCCGAAGACAAGGCACCTGGTGTTGTTGCGGCAGAGGCTGCTGGCCCGGACCAAGCCGCTCTGGCCAAAGCGGCACAAAATCCCATCGCCAGCATGATCAGCATTCCCTTCCAATGGAATGCCACTCCCGGGACTCAATGGGCACCGAATTCGGTTGACCCCGATGCCAAGCATGACAGGGTCATGAATGTGGTCAACGTTCAACCTGTTTTTCCGTTCAAATTGAGTGATGACTGGACGCTGGTGACGCGCACCATTGTTCCTTTCATTAATGCACCATTCGCTAAGCCAAAGTTTAACCTCACCCCAGCAGGTGAACCTTACTTTGATGGCTGGAGGGAGAAATACACGTTTGGTGTTGGTGATGTCAATCCCACCGGTTTTTTCGTGCCCACCCTGGAGGGTGATTTCACCTTTGGTTTCGGCCCGACCCTCAGTATTCCTTCCAATAAGATCCCGCTGAGCACCGGAAAGTGGTCTGTCGGTCCTGCACTCGTTGGTGTTTATACCAAGGGCCCCTGGGTTGTGGGCGGTTTGGTGAACAACATGTGGTCTTTCGCAGGTGAAGATGACCGAAAGGATGTGAATAAAATGTTGGTCCAACCCTTCATTAACTACAATCTGCCTAAGGGTTGGTACGTGTCATTTTCACCAATCATTACAGCTGATTGGGAGAATAAGGATCAAGGCTGGACTGTTCCAGTCGGTGCTGGAATTGGCCGAGTCTTTACGCTTGGAAAGCAGCCAATCAATGTCTCAGTTCATGGCTATTACAATGCAATTAAGCCAGAAATTGGTGGAGAAGAGCTGATGGGTGACTGGACAATTCGTACGCAGGTTCAGTTCCTAATCCCCTCGGCTGGCAAGAAATAGTCTTGACATATTTATCTGGACCTAGGGCGAATTTGCGGTTTATTCTTTTCTAAAAATTTAACTACGTGCCTAGGATTTGTTTTGGTTCAAGTCATTGGCTACAGCAATCGCTAGAAAGTTCTTCGCTTCATTGATTTTTTAATTCAAGTTTCATGACTCGTTCTTCATTTAAGTCGTTAGTTCTCGCTTCTGCATTGGTTTTTGGTGCTGTTGGTTGTGGTCAGACGCAATCCACAATTGGCCAGTCTGATCCCGATCAGGCGACATCCTCAGCTGCCGAATGTCCAAGTCCTGCGGTCGTGAGCAAGGCGACTGAGGTGACGCCTGTCACCAAGGCGAATTACGCTAATGCTGAAACGGAAGTGATCTTTGCTGATTACGTTCGCAAGATCGCCAAGGGCACGTGCGGTGATGGCGTCGGTGTTTTCCTGCACCAGCGTGCAGCGATGGATCCCAAAGAGCGCACGATCCTGCGCCCAAATTTCGACACTCTTTATTCCTTTGCGATTCTCGACCTTGAGAGTCCAGCCACAGTGGTTCTGCCTGAAACGGATCGATATCAGATTCTTGAAGTGATCGACGAGGATCATTGGATCCCACTCGTTAGCGATAAGCCCGGTCGCTACCAACTCAGCAGGGAGAGTGTTGGAAGTCGATATGCGTACGTGATTGTGCGCACTCAAGTGAATATGCAGGACCCTGCTGATCTTAAGGAGGCGGCAGAGATCCAAGGGAAAATTGCGCTGGTTCAGGATAAAGCCGGTGAGTTTGTCAGCAAAAATAAGTACGACATGGATGAAATTCTTGCTATTCGGGCTGGCTACCAGAAGCGGATGCAACCCGAGGGTTTGACCTCCGAAATGGTCTTTGGCAAAAAGGGTGAGATTTCAGATGAGATGCGTGATTTCGGTGTTGCTTTGGGCTGGGGTGGCCTTCCCAAGCAGGGGGCTGTGTATCCCTTCCCCACAATTGTCGATTCCACTGAGCCTCACGTGTTGGTGCTGAAGGATGTTCCCAATGACCCAAGGGCATTCTGGTCAGTCACTGTCTATGACAAGGATGGTTTTGCAGTGGGCGAAAAGTACAATGTAAATAGTGCTTTCGCGAAGAAAAATGATAAAGGTGAGTATGTAATGCACCTCGGAGGTGACAAGAGTCAGGACAACTACCTCGATATCTATCCTGGTTGGAATGTCGCGGTGCGGATCTATTCACCAACAGAAGCATATTTCAACGGCACGTGGACTGCACCACAGTTTGAGCCCGCAAAATGAATTAAATCATTATTTCCTTCTCTTTTTTAATTTCATCTAATTACTACCCTTAATCATGTCTTTTCAAAAGAAAGCTATCACTGGTGCTCTCGCTCTTGGTTTGGGTGTCTTAACCGTTGCCTGCGGCCAGCCCAAAAGTTCTTCGGATCAGCCTTCGTCGACTGCCAATCCTGAGCAGGCTCCTGCTTCAGTAGGCACAGCAAAAAAGGATTGCCCTAAGCCTGCTGTTTCAATTCAAAGCGACACAGTTGTGCCAGTTACCAAGGAAAACTATTCCGAAGCTGAAACGCAGACGATCTTTGCCAAATACATCGCCGATGTTTCAGCTGCAACCTGCACCGGAGGTTTGGGAACGATTTTGAATCTCCAGAAGGCTGCGGATCCCAAGGATCGGACGGTGATTCGCATTAATTTTGACACCTTATATTCCTGGTTGATTCTCGATCTGACCACTCCGGCGACATTTACGCTTCCGCAAACCAATGGCCGCTACCAGAGCGCCATGGTGGTTAATGGACAGGGGTACGTGTATGTGGAAAAAGAGCCTGGTGATTACACCCTTACAGAAGACGAGGTCGGGAGCCGCTATGCCTTAGTAGCATTCCGTACCGGTGTGAACATTCAGGATCCTGATGATGTAGCACAGGCCCAGGCTCTGCAGGCCAAGTTGTCGGTTACTCAGGCTAAGACAGGCGAGTATGTGCAACCCAACCAATGGGATCTTGAGCAGATGATGGCTCTCCGTGCGGCTTATAACGAAGAGCGAAACGAGAAAGGTGTGAAGTCGGAATCGCTCTTTGGTCGGCCCGGTGAAGTCACCCCGGAGCAAAATAATATGGGTGTGGCTGTTGGAATTGGCGGATTACCGAAGGAAGGTGCTGTTTATCTCTTCTACACGCCATCATCATCTGAGCCTCAAACGCTGAAGCTTAATGATGTTCCGAATGGAGATAATGCTTTTTGGTCGCTAACGGTGTACGACAAGGATGGATTCCCGGTTGGTGAGAATTTCAATGTGAATAGTGCATTTGCCGAGGCAGACGCACAAGGTGATGTGACGCTGCATTTTGGTGGTGATACTACACAACCCAACTATTTGGAGATTTACCCGGGCTGGAATGCCACCTTCCGGATCTACAATCCAAAACCCGCTTATTTCGATGGTTCGTGGGTTCGGCCTGAGTTGGAGCTCAAATGAGTCTCCGTGATTGATCCTTAATGGGATTGAATGCCCTTTGGGCTTGGCTTGCGTGGGTTTTCAAGCTCATGCAAGCCATCTTTCCCTTTGCTGGTAAATCAAGGCTTTTTCGTACCATCGACCGCTGACCGATCGCTTTTTGCTATCTAGCTTGAAAAAGCTGTCGATTGCATCTCATGGTGAGCGCAACGTGGATGAAGGGTGCCTCTAAGGGGCTGTCCCTTCTTGCCCTGTCAGGTGTTTTGTTTGGTTTGCCCACCAGAGCGCAAGCAGGGGCTGATGCCATCCCAGCCGGATACACCACTCCGATCCCATCAGAGCTGCTCACACCAGACAAGGTGCGCACGTCTGTTGGCACCTTCAATTTCTTCGATGGTATGCCCGATCCGGCCACGGTGAAGGCGACTTTCGACAATCTCAAATTCATCCGGGCTTACGAGACCTTCCTGACGATGATGCCTGCGGCGAGCATAGAAATGCTGCGGCACGGTCATGAACAGATCGGTGTGGATGATTACACCAAGGTGAATTTGATGTCACCGTTGAATTCCAATCCCCTGTTTTTAACCGGTAATACAGATACCGTTTATGGCTCGGCTTTTTTCAACTTGCAGCGGACGGGGCCGTTGGTGATTGAGGTGCCTGCTGGTCTTGGACCTGGCACGATCAATGATGCCTACTTTCGATTTGTGGCTGATACAGGAGGTCCCGGTCCGGACAAAGGCAAGGGTGGTAAATATTTGATTCTTGGTCCTGACGATAAAGAGCCTGCAAACACCGATGGCTACTTTGTTTTCCGCTCACCCACGTATTCCAACTGGTTGATTTTGAGGGCCTTCCTGGATGATGAGGGTAAGCCTGACCAGGCAGTTGCGAACTACGAGAATGGTTTGCGGATGTATCCGCTGTCGCAAAAAGACAACCCACCCAAGATGACCTTCATCCAAGGTGGGGACAAGGTTTTTAATACTGTGCATGCCAACAACTTTGAATTCTTCAACGAACTCAATCGTGTGATTCAGCGGGAGCCCATCGATTTCCTTGATCCGGAAATTCGCGGTTTGGCAGCTGGGATCGGGATGGAAAAAGGAAAACCTTTTAACCCCTCACCGGCTGATCGAGCCTTGATGGAGGAAGCTGTTCAGGTGGGTGTGGCGTATGTCCGCTCCGACATGGTTACCCCCCGTGCTTCAGATGCATACACCTATGAAGGTAATCCCCAATGGTTCACAGCCTTCGCGGGTGGAAGTTATGAGTGGCTCAAAGATGGTGGCCGGGGAGGTCGAAATCTTGACGCCCGTAACAACTTCTTCTGGGCTTACACCGTCAACACTCCGGCCATGGTGCTGGAAATGGTTGGCGTCGGCTCTCAATATGCGATTGCTGGGACGGATGAAAATGGTGCTGTTCTTGATGGTGGTAAAACATACAAATTAACCATTGATAAGAATCCACCTGCTAAGGATTTCTGGTCAATCGTGGTTTATGACCCACAAACGCGTTCTCAGCTGCAAACCAGTCAGCCCTTCCCTGCCAAGAACAACAAGCGCAACAAAGACATGGTTATGAATGCAGATGGGTCCGTGGATTTGTATTTCGGACCCAAAGCACCTTTGGGCAAGGAAACCAATTGGATTGAAACGGTACCTGGGAAAGGGTGGTTCACGGCCTTTCGGCTCTATGGCCCATTGCAACCCTGGTTTGACCAAACCTGGAAGCTGAACAATATCGAAGTGCTTGATTGACCGAACAATTCACGACTTCCACTTTTATTCATTGATTTGTCATGAAAGGCCTTAATTCTGTTTCAGCTCTCTTGGCTTCCACTCTCTTGATCGGAAGCTCTGCATTTCCAGTTCAAGCGAAGGATGTCACTCCCAAGGGTTACAACACGCCGATCCCTGAAGATGTCTTAACGCCTGATGTTGTTCGTACCCGCATCGGCACGTTCCGCTATTTCGATGGCTTCCCTGATGAAGCCACAAAAAAGGCAGCGCGCCGTCAAGTGGATCTCGGCCGTGGTGTGCAGACCTTCCTCAATTTCATGCCGGCAGCATCCATCGAGATGCTCTATGTCGGCCACCGCGATGGCTATGGCTTGAAGCCAAATCGAGATATCGGTTTGTTTGAGGAGTTGATGAGCTCCACATCGCTCTGGCTAACCGGCAATACCGATACGGTCTATGCCTCGGCTTTTCTTGATCTCAGTGATGGCCCTGTGGTGGTGGAAGTTCCTGCGGGAACAGGGCCGGGCACCGTTAATGACGCCTTTTTCCGCTTTGTTGTCGACATGGGTGGCCCTGGCCCAGACAAAGGCAAAGGCGGCAAGTATCTGATTCTTGGCCCAGGCCACACGCCACCGGCCAACACCGATGGTTACTTCATTGCGACGACTCCCAGCAAAATCAACTGGCTGATTCTTCGCGGCTTTCTTGATGACCAAGGCAAGCCTGATACGGCGAAGACGGCATTTAAAAATGGCCTCAAGGTGTATCCCTTCGCTCAAAGGAGCAACCCTCCTGCAAACACGTTCACCAACCTCACCGGGTCAGATGTGAACACCATCCATGCCAACAACTTCAAGTTCTACGAGGAACTGGATGAGGTGATCCAGCGTGAGCCCTCCGAGATGTTCTCCCCTGAACTCTTGGGCATGGCCTCGGCGATTGGCATTCAAAAAGGGAAGCCGTTCAATCCGACCAGGGAGCAGAAAGCCCTGCTGACTGAAGCGGTCGCCATTGGCAATGCGACGGCACGTTCGATTCTGTTTGCCCCGCAGGATCCCAAGGCATACATCTATCCCGGCAAGGCCGGCTATTGGCAGACCGGTTTCCCCGGCGGCAACCACACGTACCTCGTGGATGGCGGCAATGGTGGCCGTGACATGGATGGCCGCACGCTGTTCTTCTACCTGGCCACGGTGAACACGCCGGCGATGGTGCTGGAACTTCCTGGCGTGGGGTCCCAATACGCCTTCAGCTCGCGTGATGGCAGCGGCGCCTACCTGGATGGATCCAAGACTTACAAAGTCAACATCCCTGCCAATCCACCGGCTCAGCGCTTCTGGTCGTTCGTGGTCTACGACCCGCAGACCCGTTCCATGCTCCAGAGCAAGGAGATGCCCTACCCCAGCAAAAACAACAAGCGCAATCCCGAGATGGCGAAAAATGCTGACGGAAGCATTGATCTTTACTTCGGCCCTGAAGCCCCTGCTGGCAAAGAGGCCAACTGGGTGAAGACGGTTCCCGGCAAGGGTTGGTTCGGCATCTTCCGTCTCTATGGCCCAGGTCAGGAGTGGTTTGACCGCACCTGGAAACTCGGTGCGATCGAACAGCTCTGATTCTTTTGTCTTGATCCCATCGGTGGGTATCTATCCATCGATGGGTGTCGTTGCTTGTCCCGTTCTCCTTTCCCTCTGGTCCGATGTCTCGCACTGTTGATGTTGTTGTGATCGGTGGCGGTTTCGCCGGGATTACCGCGGCCCGTGATCTCAAACACCGTGGCTTCAATGTGTTGCTGCTCGAGGCCCGTGATCGCTTGGGTGGTCGCACTTGGTACAAGGAGGTGAATGGTTTCCATGTGGAGCTGGGCGGAACCTGGATTCACTGGACCCAACCCTTTGTTTGGGCGGAAAAGGAGCGTTACGGCTTGGAGGTTCAGGAAACTCCCGGTTGTGTTGCCGAGCGGGTTGCCATCAAGGTTGATGGGCAGGTAAATGACCTGCAGGAAGACCAGCTCGCTGAATTTCTGCAGGGCTTTGAGCTGTTCTTTGCGGAGGCCAAGCAAGTTTGGGAGCGCCCTTACGACCAAGATCACTGTTGGGATGCGATCTGTGCCCATGATTCGCAGAGCGTTGCTGATCGCTTTGCCGCCTTGGATCTCACCCCTCTGCAACGCACATCGATTGGCGGATTCCTCGAGATCCTCTCGATGAACCAACCCGAAAACGCGTCTTATGTGGAGATGATGCGTTGTTGGTCGCTGACCGGTTGGAATTACGAGATCTTCAATGACACCGCGGCCCGCTACAAGTTCACCAATGGAACGGGTGAGCTGGTTGATGCCATCGCTGAGGATGGTGGTTTCGATGTTGAGCTGAATACGTCTGTTGCTTCTGTTCAGCAATCGGAGGCCGGGGTTGTGGTCACCACAACCAATGGCGACGTCGTTAATGCCAAGCGTGCGGTCGTCACGCTGCCGTTGAATCTCCTCAACAGCGTCAGCTTTGATCCGCCATTGTCTGCAGCGAAGCAGGAGGCCTCAACGCTGAAGCATGTTGGTGGTGGCTACAAGGTGTTTTTTGAGGTGCAGGGAGATCCCGGCGCGGTGATGACCCTGTCGCGTTCAACGGATTCCCCCCTGATCGGCAGTTTCACCTACAAGCGCGGCGAACAACACTCTGTTCTGGCTGGATTCAGCCTCGAATCCGGTGCTTTGGACAAGTCGGTTGATGAATGGCAAGCCGTTCTCGAAGAATTTCTTCCAGGCGTCAAGCTGCTGTCCACCTTTGGCCACGACTGGGGTGGCGATGCTTTGTCCCAGGGATCCTGGTGCACCTATCGGCCCGGCACGATCGCAAGGTTTGCCAATGCCCTGCCTCAACAGGAGGGCAATCTTGTGTTTGCCTCCGGAGACCATGCCCAGGCTTGGCGCGGCTTTATTGAGGGAGCGATCGCCAGCGGTTCCTCAGCAGCATTGGGCATTGCCAAGAGTCTTCAGGGATGACACTGCCGATCCACAGTCCAAAACGATTATGGATGTTGGTACGAAAAAAACTTTTTCGAAATTTCTCTCTGGTTTGTTTGTGAAATTTTTGGTTCGTGAGTCTCATCCTGATTAGGCTTCATATGTTGACTATTTGATTCCTGAGTTCATGAAACTCCGTCAGATTGCTTTGGGAGGCGGCGTCCTTGTTCTTGCTGCCTGCTCAACTCAACTCGGGCTTCAAAATAAGGCTAACAGCGCTCAGTTTGATCGCACGCAGCTGCCGATCGCTGAGCCACGGCCTGAAAAGGTTACCAAGGTACTGCCGTCAGAGGTGCCATTGCCTCCCCAATGGGAGGTGACGGCACCTGCCGATGCACCCAATGTGGTGATCATCCTGCTTGATGATGTGGGCTATGCAGCACCCTCCGCCTTTGGCGGTGTGGTGAACATGCCGACGGCTGAAAAACTTGCCGAGAACGGACTTCGCTACAACAAATTTCATACCACTGCACTTTGTGCGCCAACCCGGGCGGCCTTGAAATCTGGCCGTAATCATCACAAAGTCAATACAGGATCTATCCCTGAAGTTGCAACTGGATATGCCGGCAACTCAACTGTGGTGCCTGATTATGCGGTGCCAGTTGCAGAAATCCTGCGACTGAATGGATACAACACTGCCGCCTTCGGCAAGTGGCATGAGACTCCCGGCCGTGAGACCACGGCAGCCGGTCCTCAAACCCGTTGGCCAACGCGTCAGGGCTTTGAGAAGTTCTACGGCTTTGTCGGCGCTGAAGACAACATGTGGGAACCCACCATCCACGATGGTGTCACCGTTGTCGATGCACCGAAGAAAGATCGGTATCACTTCACCGAAGATATGACCGATCAGGCGATCGGTTGGATGCGGCAACAGAAGGCGATCAAGCCTGATAAGCCATTTTTCATCTATTACTCCTCGGCCGGTGCCCACTCCCCACACCATGTGGGCAAAGAATGGATTGCTAAATACAAGGGCAAGTTTGATGAAGGTTGGGATGTTCTTAGGGAACGCAATCTTCAGAACCAGATCAAGGCGGGCATCGTCCCCGAAGGGACTCAGATGGCCAAGGCGCCAGACAGTATTCCCAAATGGGACAGCCTTACTCCCCAGCAGCAGAAAATTTATGCGCGTCAGGCTGAGGTGTTTGCTGCTTTCACGGAGCATTCCGATTATGAAGCAGGCCGTTTGATTCAGGCGATTGAAGATCTAGGTGAGCTTGATAACACCTTGGTGATCTATATCACTGGTGACAACGGCGCCAGTGTTGAGGGGGATCGGACTGGTCATTGGAACTGGAACCACTATCTCAACGGTGTTGGAGAAACGCCGGATGAACAGGAGGCCAAGCTCGATGAATGGGGCGGTCCAACCACCTATCCCATGTATCACATGGCTTGGGCAATCGCCTTCAATTCACCTTTTGCGCTTTCCAAGCAAGTCGCCGGTGATTTTGGAGGAACACGCAATGGCACAGTGATTCATTGGCCTGAGCGCATCAAGAAAGGTGGTGGTGTACGCACACAGTTCTCCCATGTGAATGATGTGGCTCCAACGATCCTTGAGGCAGCCAATCTACCGATGCCAAAGACAATTAATGGCATCCCGCAGATTCCCATGCAAGGAACCAGCCTGATGTATACCTTCGATAACCCGGATGCCAAAGAAAAGCACAACACGCAGTATTTCGAGATCATCGGCAACCGAGGTATTTATCACAACGGCTGGATGGCGCGGGCGACAATCATGTATCCCTGGATGGCGCCCGAAAGAATGAACACGGTTGCGGCAGATGATGGTTGGGAGCTGTACGACACCACCAAGGATTTCAGTCTTTCGAATAATCTCGCCGATCAGGAGCCTGAGCGCCTTGAGGCCATGAAGAAGAAGTTCATGGAAGAGGCGATTGAAAATCAGGTGTTGCCCCTTGATGATCGTCTTCTGGAGCGTCTCGTTCCTTCCGTTGCAGGTCGGCCGACGCTTCTAGGTGATCGGACATCCATTGATTTGTATCCCTATGCCTGGAACCTGGTTGAAGACTCGATTCTCAACGTGAAGAACGTGTCGAACAGTGTGACGGCATTTGTTGATGTGAAAGGTGGCGAAGAAGATGGTGTGATTTTCTCCCAGGGTGGTCGATTTGGAGGTTGGTCTCTTTACGTTGAAAACAACAGACCTTCCTACACGTACAACTACATGGGAGAGCTGTTCACGCTCACAAGCAACAAGCCACTACCAACTGGTAAGTCAGAAATCCGTTTCGAGCTCGACTACGACGGTGGTGGTACTGGAAAAGGAGCTGACGTTCGCTTGAAACTCAACGGCGAGGTGGTCGCAGAGGGCCGCATGGAGAAGACGATTGCATCGCGCTTCTCCATTGATGAAGGTGCTGACGTCGGTCTTGACCGTGGATCAGCGGTCACGATCAAGACCATCGGTCCTCGTCGTTACAGCGCCTATGGCGGTCAGATCGACAAGGTGACGATTCAGATCTATCCCAAAGACACTGACACCAAACAGGGCTGATGGTGTCGAGCTCGACGTCGAATTGCCGGGATGGAATGATTGCCATCCCGGCTGGGGACTATCAAGTTGGCTCCGATCGCTTCTATCCCGAGGAAGCGCCAGTGCGTCAGATTTCGATTGACTCATTCGAGATTGATCTGGCGCCAGTCACCAACGCTGAGTTTCAACAATTTGTGGACGCCACCGGCTATCAAACAGTTTCGGAATGTCCTCCTGATCCAACGCTGTACCCGGATCTTCCACCTGAAGAGCAGATTCCCGAGTCTGTTGTTTTCCTGCCTCCTCCGCCAACGGTGGATCGCAGTGAACCTCTTTCCTGGTGGGGCTTAATCGCTGGTGCCGACTGGCGCCATCCGCAGGGGCCTGACACCAGCCTCGAAGGATTGATGCAGCATCCCGTTGTTCATGTCGCCTTCGAGGATGCCCTTGCTTATGCCGATTGGGCCGGGAAACGGTTGCCCACGGCCGATGAGTGGGAGGTTGCGGCCCGGGGAGGCCTGGTTGATCAGGACTACGCCTGGGGGTCTGAAAAGACGCCTGATGGTCGTTGGCTGGCCAATGTCTGGCAGGGCCCGTTCCCTTGGGACAACAAAGAGACGGATGGTTGGTTCTGGACATCACCCGTCGGTAGCTTTCCTGCCAACGGCTACGGACTCGTTGACGTTTGTGGGAACGTCTGGGAATGGACGTCGACGCCCTACGCGGTTCCTGAAGGTGAGCAAGAACGAAGGGTGATTAAGGGCGGCTCGTTCCTTTGCGCCGACAACTACTGCCACCGGTTCCGACCGTCTGCCCTGATGGGCCAAACGCTGGATACGGCGACCTGTCACATGGGTTTTCGCTGCGCTGCAGATTGTTAGGGCTGGTTTGATGTCCGGCCCTTGATTTGTGTGCTGAGAAGGGCGACGCCAAGTGCGATGTGAAGGATGGCCGCAGGGAGTGCCACAGAGGGCCTTGCATCGCCTGAGAAGGCGAATATGGCCAGTAGGAGGCCGCTGATGATGTTGTATGCCGTCAGGCCGATGCCTGGCATCGCGTCTTGGCTTGACGATTGAGTAGTTGACCAACAGGACAACCCGAGGCAGATGATTGCAGCTCCAAACAGTTGGGCCATCTGATTCCCACCGTTGGGCAGGGATGATCCAACGATCAGCGTCGTTGCCAGCCCAGGCGTCAGCAGCAGTGCTGTGCCGGTTGCAAGTTCAACCAGACAGGACAATCTCCGGGTGTTGAGTTGAGGTTTATGCATCAAAATGACCTGAAAAAATGGATCTAGATGCAATTAGATTCATAGCCGATGTAATGAGCTATTAGTCGAAGAGAAAACGAATTCCAACGTTGGGGCCATGAGAGAAGGTCTTGTATCCGTTGTCATTGCCGTAGGCCGAATATTCCAGGCCGAAGACTTTGTACGACAGTGAAATCTGGGTTGAATTTCCAACTGCATAGGCGATGCCTGCCTGTGCGTTGCCACTGAGATCCTTTTCGCCGGCCAGGCCGAAACCAGCGGCGTCTGCGTACACAAAAGCTTGCCATTCAGGGCTGAATGCATAAGTGGCGTGCATTCCGATTAACGGTTGTACCCAGGTGTGTGACCAGGAATCGCCGAAGCTTTGCTTTTTGGAGCGCTCAGCCTGAAGAATTGGGCCCTCGTAGGACGGAGACAATTCAACGTCTATATCGGTTTTGATCGTGCCGTCCACGAGACGGGCTCCTGCAAAACCAACAAAGCTGAAGCTTCCTTGATCCATTTTTGGACGCTGAACATCACCCGCGCGGTAGCGAACAGCAAGATCGATCAAGGTTTGATCGAGGTGAAAATCTCCCTCGACATCACCTTTGAGGGTGAGTTTGCGCGTCACTTTGTCGCCGGTGAGTCTCCGGACACGTGAGTGATCACGAGTCACATATTTCGACCCACTGTCGTTGAAGTCCACAGCTCCGTGAAAGATGCCTGTCTGAAGGCCCCAGCGCCCTCGTTCCACTCCTGCTCGAACTGTCGCAATGCTGGAAACATTTTCAAGAATGTCGCTAAGACTCAGCTTGCCTGTGTTGCTGTTTCCATCCAGCTTGAGAGTTCCCTCATTCTCATGGGGCAAGAACCCATAGAGATCGAGGTAAAGCCGCCAGTCGTTGTCATCTTCTTCTGCCTCGGAAATAGCCTCATCACCCTCGGCTTGCGCGAGCAGATCTTGCGTCACCCAGGGGGTGTATGACCAAGCCAACTCTTCCGATGCTTGACCACCTGTACCGAGTAGTGCAGGGATGGCAAAAGCGAGCGGGAGAAGAAAGCGACGCATGCCGATTTGAAAATAAATCAAACTGAAAATAGGGGTTTTTTGTTGGCCGACAAATAAAAGCGCTCGAATCGTCCCAGGCGCTGTACCGCCCACGGAGAGCCTCTGTGTCGAATGGGGGCCAGCCTGATTCCGTTTCCTCCAAGACTCATAAAATGGCCAGGTTCTGCACTTGAGGCGGTCAGTGCCCCGCATTGGACTGATCGTCAATGACGGCAAGCCGCTCGCGGTTCAGACCGCGGACACGATTCAGCAGCGTCTGGAGGCAGCCGGCCATGCCGTGGAGCGGGCCAGCAGCTCCGGGGGCATGGTGGGCTTTGCCAACCCCGATCAGCACCTGCGGCTTCGGGGCTACAGCGCCTGTGTGCCAAAGGGTTTCGACCAATCGATGGTGTTGGCCATCGTGTTGGGGGGGGATGGCACGGTGCTTTCTGCAGCGCGTCAGACCGCCCCTGTTGGGATTCCGATTCTCACGATCAACACCGGCCATCTGGGGTTTTTGGCCGAGGCCTATCTCGATGATCTGGACCGGGCCCTCGATGTGGTGCTCACGCAGCAATGGACGATCGAGGAACGTTGCAACCTCGTGGTGAGTGTGATGCGGGGCGATCAGCGCCGCTGGGAGGCTTTGTCCCTCAACGAAATGGCACTGCACCGTGAGCCGCTCACCAGCATGTGTCACTTCGAGATCGCCATCGGCCGCCATGCCCCGGTGGACATCGCTGCCGATGGTGTGATCCTCTCCACGCCGACGGGATCAACGGCCTATGCCCTCAGCTCCGGTGGGCCAGTGATCACGCCGGATTGTCCGGTGCTGCAACTCACCCCGATCGCACCCCATTCCTTGGCCTCCCGCGCCTTGGTGTTCAGTGACCGTGAGCCTGTCACGGTGTTTCCCGCCACTCCAGAGCGCCTGATGATGGTGGTGGACGGCAGTGCTGGTTGCTATGTCTGGCCGGAAGATCGGGTGCTAATCCGTCGCAGCGATCACCCCGTGCGGTTTGTTCGTCTCGCTGACCATGAGTTCTTCCAGGTGCTTCGCAACAAGCTCGGATGGGGTCTGCCCCACATCGCCAAGCCCGAGCGGGAATGAACGCTGATCCCCTGTTGCTGCTGGCAGGTCCTGCGGCTGTGTCCCTGGCGCCCCGACTAGCCGCATCGGGCTACGCCACCCTCGATTGGCTTAGTGCAGGTCCCTCGGCCCATGCCCCTGAACCGGGTGAATCGCCTGTGGCTGCTGTGCTGGCGGCCGATCAGGCCGTATTGATTCAAGACCTGCGCAGCCGTTTCGGAGGTATGCCGATCCTGTTGGACCTGGAACGGGACAGCGTTGAGGCCCGCGCCGCCTGCCTGGGAACCGGCGCCGACGATTTCTGGCTTTCGGAGATCGGGCCCAGCGACCTGTTGTTGCGTTTGCGCTTGCACCGCACGATTCAACAGCGGTCAGGTCAGCGACCGGCGCTGCTTCAGCTCGACGATCTCAGCGTCGATCCCACCACCCGAACGGTGCAGCGGGGAGAACGTGTTGTGGCTTTAACAGCCCGGGAATTCATGCTGTTGCAGGTGTTGTTGCGAAGGCGGGGCCAGGTGTTGAGCCGCGAGCTTTTGCTTCAGGAGGTGTGGCAGGGGGAGAGCTCCAGCAGCAATGTTGTTGAGGTGTATGTGCGCTACTTGCGTCAGAAGCTGGAGGCCGGTGGTGAGCGCCGTTTGCTCCACACCGTGCGCGGCCGGGGGTACTGCCTCGGCCAGTTGATGCCGGAGGTTTGAGTGGCTATGGATGCTCTACCCCCTGAGCCGCCTCCGCAGTGGCTCTCGGTTGCTGCCCGCTGGTGCGTGGACCAGCAGCGTTGCATTGATCTCGAGGTAGCCCGCACTCCGGAGCAGCAGCGGCTGGGGTTGATGCAGCGGCCGGCCCTGTCGCCCTTGCGCGGGATGTGGTTTCCCTTCTCCACCCCGCAGCCGCAGCGCTTCTGGATGTTCAACACCCTCGCTCCTTTGGACATGATCTTTGTGCGCGATGGGCGGGTGCTCGATTTGGTGCGTGCCGTTCCAACCTGCGCTGCGCTGCCCTGTCGCTCCTACGCCGCCGATGCGGATGGCAATGGACGGGCTGATTTCGTTGATGCAGTGATTGAAATCGGTGCCGGGGAGGCGGAGCGGCTTGGGATTGCCATCGGCGATCCGGTTCGAATTGCTCCGCTCACGCCTTCGGAGTGAAGCCGCCTTAAGCCGGCTTCGTTCCCGTCACGATCAACGTGGGGTTCATCGGAGCCAGGCGCGTGCCATCCCCCAGCGGTTGTCCACGCCAGGCTTGCAGTTGCTGTACGCGCACCGCCAATCCGGCATTTTCGAGCAGTGGTCGAACGTTGGCCAATGCCTCAATGCTCGCCAGGGGGATCACCACAACGCCACCAGACCGCAGCCGTGCCAGAACGTCTTGCAGCAAGCGTTCGCGTTGGGCGCCACCGCCTCCAAGCAAAACCCGATCGGGCTGGCTGAGATGGCTGGGGAGCCCGCCGTTCAGTACCGCGGTGGCGTCGGTTTCCAGCACCGCTGCGGGGTTAACCCCGAGCCGTTGCGCATTGCGCTGGATCAGTTGCGCGCCGCCGGCGCGGCGTTCCACTGCCAGCAGTTGCAGCTCAGGGCGCAGGCGCAGGGCTTCAAGGCCGACGCTACCGGTGCCGGCCCCCAGATCCCAGAGCACGCCCTGCTTTGGCAGGGCGAGTTCGGCCAGTAGTTGGATGCGCACCTCCCGCTTGGTCATCAGTCCGGGGTGGTCGCTGTGCTGCAGGTAGAGCCCGTCATCGAGCCCGAACAACGGCAGCTGATGGGGATCTTGTGCGACAGGTTCTCGGGCGATCAGTAGCGCAATCAGCAGCGGATGCAGATCTGCTGGTAATGCGGTGCCGGGGGTGATCAGCTGAACCCGCTCATCGGCATGCCCGAGGTTTTCACAGAGCCACAGATCCGTGCTGGTCTCCAGGCCACTGCTGCGCAACATCCGCTGCACGCTGCTGGCGCCCCCCTGGTTTGGGTCCGTGAGCACCGCCAGGGCCGCCGGTCGTTTCTGCAAGGCGCTGGCAAGTATTTCGGGGTTCCGTCCGTGCAGGCTCACCCAGTCGGCGTCCTGCCAGGGGCGACCGATGCGGGCGAAGGCCAACTGCAGCGATGTGGGGGCGGGATGAAACCGCAGCCGCTTTACACCGATGCGATCGCAGAGAATGCGACCCAGGCCGAACCAGAGCGGGTCGCCGCTGGCGAGCACCACCACAGGCTGATCCGAAGGCCGTGATTGCAGAGCGTCCGCCAGAGCCCGCGGGTCATCGCTTCTGATGAGTTCTGGGCGTGCGTCCCCCAGCCAGGCCTGCAGAGCAGCTTGCAACCGCTGCGGCGCAGCAATCACCTCCGCAGCCTGCAGCAACGTCTGCTGCGGAACGGGCAACGAGGAGGGAGCCCCGGCGTCGGTGCCGATCACATCGATCATCCCGTCATTCTGGTGTGAGGGTTTGTGGGGCCATGGGACGGGGGGCTTTGCTGGTCGATCGCTTGGTGGCGGGAGGCTTTGTGCGACCTGCGGTGCTGCTTCGAGGTTTGCAGCTTCGTCGTCCGGCCCTCTCCTGCTGGAGGGTGAGCCTGGTGATGGGACTCAGTGGGCTGCTGGTGGAGCCCCTGGCTTGGGTTCAGTCCTGGCTGTTTGCTCGCCGGTTGCAGAAGGTCGAACTTCCAGACGACCCGATCGTGGTGATTGGCCACTGGCGCAGTGGCACCACCTATCTGCATCAGTTGCTGGCCTGCGACCCAACACTGGCGACGGCACGCAATTCGCTGACCATGGCGCCGCAGGTGGCGTTGCTGCTCAAACCCTGGATTCGTTCGGCACTCAAAGCCTTGATGACGCAGCAGCGGCCGATTGATGCAGTGCCGTGGGGGCCGGACGACCCCCAGGAGGATGAGCTCGGGCTGGCCCGACTCACCATGGATACCAACATGGCGGGCATGGCTTTTCCCCTGGCCTATCCCTGGTTTTTCCGACGCAATGTTCTGGGTTCGTCCGGTGCTTTCGAGCGGCAGTGGCTGCACTTCACCAAGCTCTCCTGGCTCCATGACGGCAAGGGAAAGACGGGACTGCTGATCAAGAACAGCGCCCATTCCGCTCGGGTGGAGCTGGTGCTGCGCCACTTCCCTAAGGCGCGCTTTGTTCTGTTGCGCCGTGATCCGCAGGCCTCGATCCGCTCGCTGGTTCAGGTGAAGCAGCGGTTGGGCGCTTTGGTGGGACTCCAGCCCCTGCCTGATGCTGTCACCCAGGTGGAGGAAACGGTGGCGGCCCATGGCCAGCTGCTTGATGCCTTTGAGGCCTCTCGGCATCGGATCCCTGCGGGGCAGATGGTTGAGCTGCCCTATGAGGCCTTGATTCGCCAACCCCTCGTTGCGGTGAGACGGATCTATGACGAACTCGGGCTCAGCAGCTGGTCGGTGGCGCAGGCTCCGCTGCAGGCTCGGATTGCCCAGGCCCGTAGCTACACCGCTGATCCGGTGACCCTGCCCTTATCAGCGCAACAGCGCCTGAACGACCTGATGGAGGAGGCATGACCCCAGCCCACGATCGCCGTCAACGATTGCACGATCTTGTGATTGCTCTGATTGCGCAGCAGGACGATCTGCCCCTGCTCGATCCCGATCAGCCCGACCTGGAGGGGACGGCCCCCGGCCGTTGGCTGGATCAGAACCGCAGGAGTCTGCATCGCTATCAGGCCTTGGTCCGCACGGCGGTCACCTTGGATGCCCTGCTGGATGCCGAGGACAATCCCTCACCATTGTCTGCAGGCTGATCTCAACGGCTGGCTGATCGCGCCAAACCTGGCAATCTGGGGCGACTCTCGGCCCCTGCATGGCTTCGTTCGGTTGGTCTGCTCTGAACTCCCTGCTGGGCCGCGGTAAGCAAGCCAAGCGATGGCAGCCACCGGAGGCATCCTGGATTCGCCCCTTCGGCCTGGGCTGGGACAAGCCCTACACGGTTCGCTATGCCAGCAACCTCGACGACGGCCCCAACCACGGCATGCCGCTTGGGGGGTTCGGGGCCGGGTGCTTCGGGCGGGCGCCCGACGGCAACATCAACCTCTGGCACCTTGATGGCGGCGAGCACTGGTTTGGTGTGCTGCCCGATTGCCAGTTCGCTCTGTTTGAGGGGAATGGCTGCGGCAAGCGCGCCCACGCTTTGGCGGTTCAGCCGGATCGGGATGCCTCGCGTCCGCAGGGCGGCCAGCCGCTGAAGGCCTGGGAGTGGTACCCAGCCAGCACGGCGGATCGCAGCACCGGCACCTATGCCGCCCGCTATCCAATCAGCTGGACGAGCTATGAGGGTGTGTATGACGCCGAGGTGCGTTGTGAGGCCTTCAGCCCGATCCTCCCGGGTGATTATCAGCGCACCAGCTACCCGGTGGCAGTGTTCATCTGGACGCTGCGTAATCCCACCGACCAGCCTTTGGATTTGTCGTTGTTGCTGAGTTGGCGCAACACCACCGGCTGGTTCACCAACACCGATGCCTCGGCCGAGGTTCACTTCCGCGATGACGGCAGCCCGGAGCACAACTACGCCCCGGCCATCGGCACCACTACCGGCCAGCGAAACCGTTGCATCGACGATGGCTCCCTCAAAGGAGTGGTGCTAGAGGGCAACGTCTCCGAGCCCGTTGCTGAAGGTGAGGGCCAGTGGTGCATTGCCACGGCTGAGCAGCCCGGTGTGACCATCCAGCGCTGCAGCCGCTGGAATCCCAGCGGTGATGGCCGTGAGCTCTGGGACAGCTTCAGTAATGATGGTTCGATCCCCGAGAGCAACAACGATCGACGCAGTGGAGTGGATGATCCACTCAGTGCTGCGCTGGCGGTTCAGTGTCAGCTGGCCCCTGGGCAGAGCATTGAGATTCCGCTGGTGATCAGCTGGGACCTGCCAGTGACGGCCTTTGCCACCGGCAGCCAGGCTCTGCGCCGCTACACCGACTTCTTTGGCGCAAATGCCAACCAGGCGGTTGCCATTGCCGCTGAAGCGCTGCGCGACTGGCGCAGTTGGCGCCAGCAGATCGAGGCCTGGCAGCAGCCGGTACTGCAACGCGAAGACCTGCCGGAACCGCTGCGGATGGCTTTGTTCAATGAGCTCTACGACCTTTGCAGTGGCGGCAGCCTCTGGAGTGCGGCCTCAGCCGACGATCCCCACGGCCGCTTCGGCGTTTTGGAGTGCCTCGACTACGCCTGGTACGAAAGCCTCGATGTTCGTCTCTACGGATCCTTTGCTCTGTTGCAGCTCTGGCCCGAACTCGACAAGGCCGTGTTGCGCAGCTTTGCCCGGGCGATTCCGGCGGCGGACGCCGCCCAGCGTCCGATTGGCTGGTACTTCACCCAGGGCAAGGGCCGGGTGGAGGCTGATCGCAAGGTGAAAGGAGCCACCCCCCATGACCTGGGGGCTCCCAACGAGATCCCCTGGGATGCGACCAACTACACCGCTTATCAGGACTGCAACCTCTGGAAGGATCTCGGTAGTGATTTTGTGCTGCAGGTGTGGCGAACCTTCAAGCTGGCTCCCAGCGGTAAAGACATCCGCTTCCTCGCCGACTGCTGGCCGGCGGCCGTGGAGGCCCTGCGCTACCTCAAAACTTTTGATGTCAACAATGACGGGCTGCCCGACAACGGCGGTGCCCCGGATCAGACCTTCGACGACTGGCCCTTGAAGGGGGTAAGTGCTTACTGCGGTGCCCTCTGGGTCGCTGCACTGGAGGCTGCTCTTGCCATTGCCCAGACCCTTCAGCTCAGGACTGGGCTCGACACCTCAGCCGAGCAGAAGGAATTCAGCGGTTGGCTCGAGCAATCCCGGGGCAATTTCGACAAGTTGCTCTGGAATGGCGAGTACTACGACATCGATGCCGAGAGCGGCACGCCAGTGGTGATGGCTGATCAGCTCTGCGGCGATTTCTACGCACGGCTGTTGGGCCTGCCGCCGGTGGTGAGTGATGCCAACAGCCGCAGCACCTTGAAGGCCGTTAAGGAGGCCTGCTTTGAAGCCTTTGATGGCGGCTGCCTGGGCGTGGCCAATGGCCTGCGCCGTGATGGAACCCCCTTGGATCCCAATGGCACCCATCCCCTGGAGGTGTGGACGGGGATCAACTTCGGGATTGCCAGTTATTACCGGTTGATGGGAGAGAAGCAGACGGCGGAAGCGATCTGCTCAGCCGTTGTTGAGCAGGTGTATTCCGGTGGTCTGCAGTTCCGCACCCCTGAGGCGATTACCGCGGTGAACACCTACCGGGCCTGTCACTACCTCAGAGCCATGGCCATCTGGGGGCTCTGGGCCACGGAGACCGATTGGACGCTGATCCCGGGAGCGGATGCCCGTTGAAGTGTGGCGCTTGGGGATTCGCCGAATTGGTTGCGGTAATCCCGGGCGAAGTGATTGCGGCTCTGAAAGCCGTGATGTGAGGCAATCGCCTGCACGGTGTAGCAGCCAATGGCGTGCTGCACCTCTGGGGAGCTGAGGGCGTGATGCACCTGGCTGAGCCGGATCTGTTTGAGCAGAGCCATTGGGCCAGTGCCGAAGGTCTGACGGCAGTGGTGAACGATTGCGGAGCGTGAGGCGAAGATCGTCGTGCACAGGTCGTCCAGGGTGATCGCTTGGCCGGTGTTCTCGAACCCCCAAGCGATCAGATCTTTCATCAGCCCAGCTCTCACGCCGAGGTCACCACTGGCTGTTCCCTGCAGATGATGGGGTGACAAGGCCTCCAGCGCCGCCACTTCCACCAGATCATCCTGGCCCCCTCCCATCAGCTGGGCCTGGATCAATGCGCTGATTTCTTTAAACCGCTGGGGATGAAGGTTGGCGGAGTTGGATCTGTGGATCACATCCAGCGTCTGGTGATCACCGGTGGCGGTGGCGAGCTGTTCAAACCGCGTTTGCGAGACAAGCGCCGCTTGGATGTGGGCTCCTGCGGGAAGCTGGAAAAAGACGTCGCTCAGTCCTGCATGGAACCCATGCAGAGAGCCCTGATGCGTTTCTTCTCCGCGAACCACTGGTTGCTGGTCGGAGATGTTCAAGGTGAAGGGCAAGACCCCAGGCCGTCGGTTGCCGTGAAGCACCAGGTCTTGATTGGTCTGGATCGACAAGACCGGCAGCTGCTTCGATCCACCCAGGCGAACGACGCCATGGAGAGTGCCGCGGCTCAATTGGGCGACACCCATCTCGAAGCCAACCCTTTCCAGGGTGGCGCTAAGGCCCAGAGCCGAATTAAAAGCAACCTCCATTTATTAATTCTCAGTGAAAATCCTCTGAAGGACAGTTTTGTTGTGAGAATTCGCGGACTGTCGTCCTCCCCATGCGCCGTTTGCTCTGCTGTTTCATGGCCGCCCTTGGGCTCTTGCTGCTTACGCCGGGCATGGCCTGGGCCCAGGTGCACCAGCATGAGAGTGAGGCAGGCGTCGCCATGGTTCGTTCGCTTGAGAGTCTGCGGGATCTCGATTACGACAGCTGGCAGGCGGTGGCCTACCGCGAAGGCCCTCCAGGCCAGCCGGTGGTGCTGCGCGTGGTGGGCTATCCCGGAAAGCTGAGGCTTGATCATCCGGTGACCCTCCAGGTGTTGGCGGGTCGCCGCGAATGGCAGCTGGACGACATCACCTTGGCCAATTCGGTGCTGGCCACCGATGGCCGCGACGCAGCGGCTGAATTTGCCCTTGATCCCTTGCTGAACGATCTCAGCAACAACCGACCGCTGCGCTTGGCGTTGCCGGGTGTGTTCACTGAGTTGCCGATCCCTCCATATGTCGTCGGGGAATGGCGCTCGCTGCAGGAGTTGCCTCTCAGCTGATGTGGGAGCTCTGGATGCGGCGAGCCCTGGCCCTGGCCGCCCTAGCTGAAGGACACACCAGTCCCAACCCTCTCGTGGGGGCCGTGGTTCTTGATCGCGATGGGCGCCTTGTTGGCGACGGCTTTCACGCGCGGGCCGGTGCCGCCCATGCCGAGGTGGGTGCGTTGCGGCAGGCCGGGGATGCGGCCCGAGACGGAACCCTTGTGGTCACCCTGGAACCCTGTTGCCACCACGGCCGCACGCCCCCTTGCAGTGAGGCGGTGCTTCAGGCGGGCATTCGTAGGGTTGTGATCGCTCTGGAGGACCCGGACCCCCGAGTGGATGGGGGCGGCATTCGTCAGCTGCGTGAGGCGGGTCTGGAGGTGATCAGTGGTGTGCTGCGCGAGGAGGCCCGCCAGCAGAACCGGGCTTTCCTGCACCGCGTTCGTACCGGCCGCCCGTTCGGGATTCTGAAGTGGGCCATGAGCTTGGACGGCCGCACCGCTTTGCCCAATGGGGCCAGCCAATGGATCAGCGGCCCATACGCCCGCGATTGGGTGCATCGGCTGCGCAGTGGCATGGATGCAGTGATCGTTGGTGGCGGTACGGTTCGTGCTGATAATCCGCTGCTGACTAGTCGCGGCAGACGTTCGCCAGAACCGTTGCGGGTGGTGCTGAGCCGCAGCTTGGATCTTCCGGATCAGGCCCAGCTCTGGGACACCGCTATCGCCCCGACCCTCGTGGCCCACGGTCCCGATGCCGATCCCCAGCATCTCCCTTCTGGCCTTGAGGGACTTGAACTTTCAGCCTGTGAACCGATGCAGCTGATGGAGGCTCTGGCGGGGCGTGGTTGCAACCAGGTGCTCTGGGAGTGCGGCCCTGAGTTGGCGGCCGCGGCGATCCGGCAGGGCTGTGTGCAGGAGATTGCGGCGGTGGTGGCTCCGAAGCTGATGGGGGGCATGGCGGCCCGCACCCCTCTAGGAGATCTGGACTTCAGCTCCATGGATCAAGCGCTGCAGGGGAGGTGGCATCAGTGCGAGCCGCTGGGGCACGACTGGCTGCTCCGTTGGCGCAGCGGCTCCTGAGTTCAGTCCTCTTCTGTGAGTCTTTCCCTCGGCTGCAAGACAACTTTGGGGTCTTGTAAGGGGAACGATCGGATTTTTCTCGAACGATGCAGCTGTGCAACGTGATTTGCATGCACAACTCGACATCAGGCCTCACAATGAAATTTGAATCCAATGAATGCATGAAGGGCACTCAGGCCATGGCCTATGCCATGGGAACAATTTTTATACTTGGAGAAACAGCACGTCGAGGCATTGATTACTTTTCGATCAATGCAACAACGATGCTTGAGGATTATGGGTCGGGAGTTTTGCTGATCCTTGCTGCTGCTGCATGCACGGCCAAGCTTGCACAGTCCACGATTTATTTGGCTGGTGCTTGGGGATATTCGGCAGGAGGAATGTTCGTGCCCTTCTTCGCGCATCTGGAAGCCTATCTACGTGGGTCAACGTTTCGACCAGATCATCCCATTGAAGATGTTAATGGGATTATTGTTAAAGGAGTGATATGGGGTATTTGCGTGGCTGCGTTCATCGCAAGCCTCCGCGATACATCAAATTAAGTTGCTTTTGCTGCCGAGGCCTCTAGCCTTAAAGAACCTTGATTTGTGAATGTTGATGTCAGATTTGTCGCAATCGATGGTGTCGAGTGCAGAGCCTTATCTGTGGTCGTTGGTGCTGTCGTTCGCCACGCTGCTGATCAGCATCATCCTGCTTTACATCGCTCGATTCAGCGCAAGCCTTGAAATCAAGGATCTGGCGGCTCTTCGGTCGATGTTTGATCGCTTTCCGGCTTGGGGCAAGCGCGCTAGTTGGGCACAGCAAAACAGTTTTGAAGCCTTCACCATCCATGCCCCTGCAGCACTGCTTGCTGTCGTTGCTGTTTTGAACGGACAAAGCCTTCCGTTCATCACTGTTGTAGTTGCCTGGGCACATCCAGCCCTTCGAATTGTTTACATCAGTGCCTATCTTTTTAATGTGCCTTTTGCTCGATCCTTGGCTTGGTTCCTGGGTCTGCTTTGCAGTGGCGTTCTTTATGGTGTTGGCTTGGCAGCTCTTGTCTGGTAATCGATTTGAGGCCTCTGGAGTTGTTTTAATCGATCAGTTTTAATGGATCACCTTTCATAGATCCAGGATGTGAGTGCTCAAGTTGATTTGTTGCTGTTTGGTTCACCGGCGTTCAAGGCTGTTGGCATAGCGGCCGATCAGAACGCCCATCACGGCCGCGAGGTAGAGCGGTCCGGCAACGCTGGTGGCCACGCTCACCATCCGTGACAGGGGGAGCATCGGGCTGATGTCCCCGAAGCCCACGGTGGTGAGGCAAACGAAGGCGTAGTAGTTCAGTGCTGAAAAGATGCGGGCGTTGGCCAGAACACTTGAATCGCCAACGTTCGTCATCTCCAGGGGTTGGAAGCTGCCCGGTTGGATCGTTTCCAGGGCACTCATCACCAGGCCGGCGACGAGCCCGATGTGTAGGTATCCGGCCGTGGCACCCATCAGCAGCGCCTCGGTGACGCGTCTGGTGCTGGCGAAGCGTGTCACTAGGCGGATCACGCTCCAGCCCACAAGCACACTCCAGCTCAGGGCCAACGGCATACCGCTGTAGATCAGCTCCAGGGGCGTGAGCAGCCAGAGCCACATGGTCACCACGGCCATCAGCCCCAGACTCCGATACAGGGCATCACTCCAATCCGGTGCCTTGCTGCTCCCCACCATCACCTGCGTCAGCAACAAGGCAACAAGGGTGTAGCCGATGTAGGTCACCCAGTCCAAGCGAGGAAAGGCGAAGCCCACGGTGGCGATCAGGGTGAAGAGCAGCAGCAGCTTCAGCTGCGTGTCATCACGCTGCAGGAGCCGCTGAACCAGACCCACCAGCACCTTGGATACTGCTGCTGCTCCCAGGGTCGGCAGCCAGCCACGGCTGTCAAGCCTTGTTCAATCAAGCAAGGAGAGTTGCTGGTGCTTGTTTGCAGGGGCAGCTGGCTTCAGTGCTCTGCAGTCCCATGGCTCCGCTGGTGATGGCGTGAGCATCGGCTCGAGGGCGCGTCGGTGGGCCCCATCACCGGGTTCGAGCCAGACGCTCTCCAAGCCATCGGGAATGATCACCGGCATTCGATCGTGCAACGGAGCGACCAGGCTGTTGGGCCGCGTCGTGATCACGCAGCAGGTCTCCACTTCACTGCCATCGGGTCCGATCCAGCGGTCCCAGACACCGGCCAACCAGAACAGCTGCCGGTCTCTGCGATGGATCAGGTGTCCTTTTTCAAAAAAGCCCGTGCTGGGCAGAAGGCAGCGGTGATGACGCCATGGACCGCGAAAAGAGGCTTTCTCCGCAATGGTTTCAGCGCGGGCATTGATCGGTCGCGGCGCTTGCAACGGGTCTTTGACCCAGCCCGGCAGGAGGCCCCAAAGCATGTGGGCGAGACGGTCTTCACCGTGCTCCCGCCGCACCGCCAGCACCGGTTCATGGGGACGGATCAGCTCGCGGGGGGCGTAATGCTCCAACCAGGCGCTGTCGTCCGGCCGCAGCCAGCTGCCCAGCAGCTGCTGCAATTCCGCGCGAGGCGTGTCGAGGCAATAGCGACCACACATCTGCAGAACCTAGGAGCCGTTCGGTTCTTACACCCGTTGATTGCCAGTGATCCCTCGTAGCGTGATTGGACTTTCAGGCCATCCATGCCGATCCGCCAGGACGACAACCAGCCGAACCGTCGCTTCGGGATCATCAACCTGGTGCTGATTGGTTTCGGTGTGCTGCTGCTGGCCAGCAGCTTCCTCCCCACCAACGGCATGCAGCAGGTGCCGCGGGTGCCCTACTCCCTGTTCATTGATCAGGTGAATGACGGTGCGGTGAAGCGGGCCTTCATTACCCAGGATCAGATCCGCTATGAGCTGAGTGATCCCGAGGAAGGCACGCCTCCGGTGCTGGCCACCACGCCGATCTTCGACATGGATTTGCCGCAACGCCTGGAGACCAAGGGCGTTGAATTCGCAGCAGCACCTCCGAAGAAGCCCAATATCTTCACCACCATTCTCAGTTGGGTGGTGCCCCCCCTGATCTTCATCCTGGTGCTGCAATTCTTCGCCCGCCGCTCGATGGGCGGTGGTGCACAGGGTGCTTTGAGCTTCACCAAGAGCAAGGCCAAGGTCTATGTGCCCGATGAGGAGTCGCGGATCACCTTCGCCGATGTGGCTGGCGTGGATGAGGCGAAGCAGGAGCTGACTGAGATCGTCGACTTCCTCAAGCGTCCTGAGCGTTACACCGAGATTGGTGCTCGCATCCCCAAGGGTGTGCTGCTCGTCGGCCCCCCTGGCACCGGCAAGACCCTGCTCTCCAAGGCTGTTGCGGGCGAAGCCGAGGTGCCGTTCTTCATTATTTCCGGTTCGGAATTCGTCGAGCTCTTCGTCGGAGCCGGTGCCGCTCGCGTGCGCGATTTGTTTGAAGAAGCGAAGAAAAAAGCGCCCTGCATCATCTTCATTGACGAACTCGACGCCATCGGCAAGAGCCGCTCGGGGTCTATGGGCGTTGTCGGCGGCAACGACGAACGGGAGCAGACCCTTAATCAGCTGCTCACCGAGATGGATGGCTTCGCAGCGCAGGACAAGCCGGTGATCGTTCTTGCGGCCACCAACCAACCCGAAGTGTTGGATGCGGCGCTGCTGCGCCCGGGTCGTTTCGACCGGCAAGTTCTGGTCGATCGCCCCGATCTCTCCGGCCGCAAGACCATCCTCGAGATCTACGCCAAGAAAGTGAAGCTGGCTGCAGGCGTTGACCTCGACAGCGTGGCCCAGGCCACCAGCGGTTTTGCTGGCGCTGATCTCGCCAACCTCGTCAATGAAGCCGCGCTGCTTGCAGCTCGTGCCCAGCGCACCAGCGTCGAGCAGCAAGATCTCGGTGAAGCGATCGAGCGCGTTGTGGCGGGTCTGGAGAAGAAGAGCCGCGTCCTGCAGGACGACGAAAAGAAAGTGGTTGCTTATCACGAGGTGGGCCACGCGATCGTGGGCCATCTCATGCCTGGTGGCAGCAAGGTTGCCAAGATTTCGATCGTCCCCCGCGGCATGAGTGCCCTGGGCTACACCCTGCAGCTCCCCACGGAAGAGCGCTTCCTCAACTCCAAGGAAGAACTGCAAGGTCAGATCGCCACGCTTCTTGGAGGCCGCTCCGCTGAGGAGATCGTCTTCGGCAAAATCACCACGGGCGCTGCCAACGACCTGCAGCGGGCCACGGATCTGGCCGAGCAGATGGTGGGCACTTACGGCATGAGCGACACCCTGGGGCCTCTGGCCTACGACAAGCAGGGCGGTGGCCGTTTCCTTGGGGGAGGCAACAACCCGCGCCGTTCGGTGAGTGATGCCACGGCCCAGGCCATTGATAAGGAAGTCCGCGGGCTAGTGGACCAGGCCCACGACGACGCCCTCACGATCCTGCGGGAAAACATGGCGCTACTCGAGACGATCGCCCAGAAGATCCTTGAAAAAGAGGTGATCGAGGGGGATGACCTCAAGCAGATGCTCGAGGCGAGTGTGCTGCCGTCTGGAGTGACCGCTTGACGGCAGCGGCCCTCATCCCCGATAACAGTCCTTTGAACCGTCGCGATGGCTACCGCTTCTGCGGGCGTTGCTGCTGTCCTGTCTCCGCTGTGCGGACGTGACTTCCTCTCCTCAGCGGATTGTTCGGCTGAGGAAACAGCAGCGTTGCTGGACCTAGCCGCACAACTGAAGAGCGGCGATCGTCGGATCGATCTCGGTAACCGTGTGCTGGGTCTGATTTTCAGCAAGGCCTCCACTCGAACCCGTGTGAGTTTTCAGGTGGCCATGGCCCGCCTCGGCGGCCAGACGGTGGATCTCAATCCTTCTGTCACCCAGCTCGGCCGCGGCGAGCCGCTTGAAGACACGGCCAGGGTTCTCAGCCGTTACTGCGATGTGCTGGCGATTCGCACCTTCGCTCAGCAGGAACTGGTGGACTACGCCCACTGGGCTTCGGTGCCGGTGATCAATGCCCTCACCGATCTGGAGCATCCCTGCCAGGCCCTGGCGGACTTCCTCACCATGCAGGAAGCTCATGGTGCGCTTGCCGGCCAGACCCTGGCGTATGTGGGTGATGGAAACAACGTTGCTCATTCCTTGATGCTCTGCGGTGCGTTGTTGGGGGTGAATGTGCGGATCGGCTGCCCTGAGGGCTTCGAGCCGTTGCCGGGCGTGCTTGAACAGGCCCAATCCCTGGCGCAGCATGGTGCCTCGATTGAGGTGGTGAGCGATCCAGGTGAAGCGGTGGCGGGTGCCCAGGCCGTCTATACCGATGTTTGGGCTTCCATGGGTCAGGAAGCCGAACAGGCGCAGCGGGAGCAGGCCTTCGCTGGCTTCTGTGTGGATCAAGGCCTGATGGACAAGGCGGCAGCCGATGCGATTGTTTTGCACTGCCTGCCGGCCCATCGCGGTGAGGAAATCAGCGCTGAGGTGATGGAAGGAACGGCGAGCCGCATTTTTGATCAAGCGGAAAACCGCCTGCATGCGCAGCAAGCTCTGTTGGCGGTGTTGATGGGTGGTTTGTAGGGCTTAAGCCGCTGCCAGCAAGAGAGGGCGAGGGGTCTGGGCTGGGGTCCTTACAAACCAGCGCAGAAGTCATTGGATTACCAACGTTCACGACGCCACTACTAAAAAAACCGCCATTGCTGACGGGGGCTAAGTGTGAATAAAGCCGGGTTGAGTTGTTGCTTCTGCCTGAAGCACCCCACCATCGTGTTGCAGTGCTGATCAGACCAGCGTCACACCCTTGTTTCGGTAGAAGGCAAAGCGCTCGCGGATCTTTTCGGCATCGGGCTTTGGGCAGTCGTAGGCCCACACCACATTGGTGATCACTTGATCGCCAACCACCACATCCCAGTAACGGGCCGTTCCCTTCCAGCCGCAGACGGTGGTGAGTCTCGAGTCACGAAAGAACTCCGCATTCATCGCTTCACGGGGGAAGTAGGGATTGCCATCCACCATCACGATGTCGTCGCTCTCAGCAAGCACCGTGCCGTTCAAGGTCGCCTGCATGATTTCTGTGTCGAGCATTGTGGAATTGACCCTAAGAAGGCCATCCATCCACTGTGCACAGCACGCCGTTCCCACAATCGGCCGATTCGCCCCAGAAGGCAATGAGCACGACAGCTGATTGCCGGGTGCTCCACGGCTGCCGAGAGTGTGTGCATCGAGATCGGAGGAGCCCATGACGGCCGACACTCCACCTGAGCAAACAGCAGAAGCAGCCTGACTTTTCTGGCCCCTGCTCCAACTTTTCAACCCAACCGTGAGCGCCTCGTCTGTGACGACACTGATGTGCGTCTGATCAGTCGACACTCCTCTGCACCGTCCGTCTAGGTGCCCCGTAGGAGTCCCGCTTCACACCTGGACAAAATGGCCCCAGGGTTGCCACTAGCCAGACGCTTCGACCTTTCTCTTTCAGTTCACTGTCCTTCGATAAGCACTTCGCTTCACGGATACAGCTTCACTGATTAGGTCGACTGCAATGCATAAACGAGCGAGCTAGGCCGTCTTTCCATCGGGAGGGGCGGCCTTCCTCTTTGGCGGCTAGCTGCCCTCAAGCGCTTGCTCCAAGTGATCGACATCGCGCTCAAGCTCATTGAGCCTCTGCTGCAGCTCCTGCTCACGAATGTGTTCCTCATGTTCGAGCTGCTGACGGCCTCCATTCATCATTTCTGTGTAGGTCAGCGCCCTGGGCTGCGACGGTTCAGTCATCAGTTCGGAGAGTCAGTTGGGCTGATTGGTTGGTGGGTCACACCGATGAGCTTTGCGTCCTTGCGACATGCTTTCGTCGCATCAAGCCAATACTGGCTCACGCCCTTGTTTGGCGAGTTGACGGGCAACCCTTTTCAACTCTCTTCACGGATGGCCTCGTCTCTCGTGCGCTGAACCCACTCCTCCACACCTGCATTGCAAGTGGATGCTCAGCCTGTGATGGGTTGGTTTTGGCAACGGTGTTAGCGGTCCCAGCGACGCCGTAGCTGCGGGATCACCAGAAAATCCATCACCGCGAAGCTAATTAGGCAGGGCAGAAACCCCTTCTCCACGAAGCCGCACACCAGTCGCCGCGGGTCCAACACACAGATCACCAACTGAGCAATCCAAAAGATCGCCGCCTTGACGGCAAACGAAGTGAGGGCAAAACGCCTTTCAGCTGCGGTGAGACGCATGACGGCCAGCAATCAACACAGCTGCCACACAATCGGCTGATTCACCTCAGAAGGCAATGCGCTCCATTGCAGTTGTTTGGGCACGAAAGACAGCGGGTTCCCTCTCCACGCGGGCTGAGGGTGCAAGGATTCTGAGGTCGACCTCAGTTGCTCTGCTTTGCTACTTGCCGAGATGCAGCAACCTGCAGAACCGCTGCCATACCAGGTAATGAGTCCTTCAAACCGCCTGCATGCGCAGCAGGCCTTGTTGGCAGTGTTGATGGGTGGTCTGTGACGTTGATGCGCCGTTGGTTGGTGCCGTTGATCGTCACCGCCCATGCGGTGGCAGCGTCGGCTGATCAGGCCACCGACAAAAAACAGCAGAGCACCATTGCCCGATGGACGGCTGAAAAAATCTGTGAGATGGGTGTGGATGCCTTTTATGCGTTGCCAGATCCTGAGCTCAAAACCATGTTTGAGCGCGACACCTCGATGCGTTACGAGGACGTCCCCACTGCACCGAATGATCAGGAAAAGTCCCGCATCACCGGACAGTTGATGGGATATCTGATGGCGGCCTGTCCGCAACAGCTTGAGACTTACAAAAACCGCTGAAGTGAATCGCCATGCGTAAGGAACGCTGCTGGGTTTGGTTCAAAGGTGGACTCTCTGAGGAGGGCCACTGGATGTCTGGCTGGGTGGCCAGCACAACCGAGGAGCCTGGGCTGCTGATTGAACATCCCGGTTACGTCTCCTGCCGGGTTCCGGAATGGCGTGTGGTGTTTAAGGAGCCCAAAGACCTGAACCTGGCACCAAGCATTCCCGACGCTGCGGTGTGGAAGCTGGTTTGAACTGAGCCCGAGCTTGCGGCGCAGGACAAGGAACGGTACAAATGTATTGCCCGAACCTTTTCTTGCGGTGACCCGTGCCCCCCAGGAGCCCCTCACCACTGCTCAGCAAGAGCTTTACGACTGGCTGGCGGACTACATCGGCAGCCATCGCCACAGCCCTTCCATCCGCCAGATGATGCAGGCGATGGGGCTGCGCTCTCCTGCGCCGATCCAGAGTCGGTTGCGCCATCTTCAGCAGAAGGGATGGATCACCTGGCAGGAAGGCCAGGCGCGCACCTTGCAGCTCTTGGGCGACATGGTCGGTGTCGCTGGGATTCCTGTGCTTGGCGCAGTTGCGGCGGGTGGCCTTGTGACGGCTTTTGATGATGTTCAGGAGCATCTCGACCTGGCACCGGTGCTGGAGACCCGTGGCCTGTTTGCCCTGACGGTGAACGGAGATTCGATGGTCGACTCCCACATCGCCGATGGTGATGTGGTGTTGATGGAGCCGGTTCAGGATCCCCAGCGGCTTCGCAACGGCACCGTGGTGAGTGCTCTGGTTGCCGGCAGCGGCACCACGCTCAAGCACTTTCATCGCCAGGGGGCGACGGTGGTTCTTGAAGCTGCCAACCCTGCCTATCAACCGATTGAGCTCCCCGCCGAACAGGTGGAGGTGCAGGGTCGCTTGGTTGCTGTCTGGAGGCAGGTCTAAGGCTCTCGCGGTGTAAGATCTATCCCGACGACGGCGGTTCTGAAGCCACCACGTCGACATGGGGCCATAGCTCAGCTGGTAGAGCACCTGCATGGCATGCAGGGGGTCAGGAGTTCGAGTCTCCTTGGCTCCATTTCGTGATCAAGAGAGCTCTCGGTGTTCCGAGGGCTTTTTTGTTGCTTGACCCGGGCGGTGGAGGCCTCATTCATGGCAGAAGCAAGTGGGCTGGGTGATCAAAAACCGCGGCCGTCACGCTCCCGCATTTTTAGGCGGAGTTGCTGGTAGCGAAGCAAGGCTCGCTCCTCATCCAATTGAGGAAATAACAAACGCGCCTCTTCCAGGCTTGGGGGCTCCAAGAGCCAGTCATCAGAGCGATCCGGGGCCACTTGCTCAGCATTGCGATCCCAACGCTGGCGACCTGGCGCAACCCAGCCAAACCAGCGACGAAAGCGATCGAACAGCTCAAGTGGGTGCATCAAAGCACCCTAAGGAGATCACGAATCCAAGCACTTGGATTCAGTTGCTGGAGTGACTCCCCCAAATAGGGATGCGTGTGAGCTGGTTTGTAGCCGAGGGCAATTCTGTAACTGGGAGCCCTCCATTGGCATGCTCCCCTTGGACGATGTGTAAAACCAGCCCTGATCAGCTCGGGAAACCAGCCTGTTCAGAGCGATGAACTGACTCGTTCTGAGGCATCAAGCTTTCAGGACGTTGTTGCCGTGGATCCTCCCCATTGCGCCAGGGGGTGAACAACAGGAAATTTCCTGCCACCAGCCCTGCCGTCACGATCACCGCAGCGAGTTGCTCCAGCTGTTCAACATCCATCCCTTTATTTTCACGCTTTCTCCGAGTAGGGGCGATGCCTCAACCGTGGGCTGGTTGGGATTCGGCTCTGCCTGCAGTTCTAGGACCAGGGCCGCCCCCAGGATCACTGTGATCACAGCCAGCCCCTGACTCAGCTTGAGCCTTCGTTGGGGTTTGCGAAAAATACAGCGGGTCATGCCAGGACCTTGTTTCTAAGCCTGGTTTAACGCTTCTTTTCAGTTCAAATTGAAGCGTTTGCCACGAGAAAGCTGGGAAAACGCTGAGATGACTGGTCTTAATCTTCTTTTGGATTCTCCAGATCGCGTCGGATCAGGGCCAGCAGGTAGGAGGGCGATTTGTAGCGGGTTGGCAGGCAGCGGTTCAGCGTTTCTAGGTGCCCCCAGCAGACGGTGCGCTCAATGTCCTGTGCAGTTTTTCCTTGCTGGAGGAGACGCCGCAGCGCCTTGCAATACATCGGATATCCCGCCTCTAGTTCACCGATGGTGAGTTTCGCCTGAGGCATAGGACCACTGAAACCAGTTCCAACCTATGCCCCCGAGGGTCAGGCTCAGCTGCCGAGCCAGGCGACGCAGTCGATTTCCACCCGTGCTCCCTTGGGGAGGGCCGCCACCTGCACGCAGGCGCGAGCTGGGCTGACCCCCTTACCAAACACCTCGGCATAGATGCCATTGACGGTTTGGAAATCGCCCAGGTCGGCCAAGAAGACCGTGGTGCGCACCACCTGAGCAGGGGTAGCGCCGGCTTCCTTCAACACAGCACAGAGGTTGTTCAGCACCTGATGTGTTTCCGCCGCCACATCACCGTTGCCCACCATCTCGCCGGTGGCTGGATCCAGTGGAATCTGCCCGGAGCAATAGAGCCACTCGCCGGCAAGCACCGCTTGGTTGTAAGGCCCAACCGGTGCAGGGGCGTCTTGAGTGGTGATGGCCTTGGCGCTCATGGGGTGCTTCTGAACAGCAGTCACCACGATCATCGCCGTTGGTGATCCCGTTCTTCGCCATCGCTCATGCCGGCCGCCACTGATCCTTGTCCTGGCGCAGCACGGCCAACTCCGCGGCTGAACTGGCCTGCATAAACAGGTTGGTGCGGCGTTCCACGCCGATGCTGCTGGGCAGGCTTAGGGCGCCTTTGGCGCGAAGGCTCTGCACCTCTTGGTAACGATCAGCCAAAACCGTGTCGTTGGGGCGTTGCTCAACGGCCCATTGCAGATTGGACTCGGTGTACTCGTGGGCACAACACACCTTCGTGGCCTCGGGAAGTTCGGCCAGCTTCTGTAGAGCCTGATGCATCTGTTCAGCGCTGCCTTCAAACAAGCGGCCGCAGCCCCCGCTGAACAGCGTGTCCCCGCAGAACAGCAAGGGTCCGATCTCGTCGCCCTCCGCGTTCGGGATGAAGAAAGCGATGTGGGCTCTGGTGTGGGCCGCTACATCCAGCACCTCCACCTCTTCCCCAAGAACAGTGATGTGGTCCCCATCCCGCACCGGCATGGTCTGGAACGGAATCCGCTCCCGGTCATCAGCGGAGGCAATCACCGAAGCTTGGGGCCAACGGTTCAGCAAGTCCGGTGTGCCGCCGATGTGGTCGGCATGGTGATGGGTCTGCAAAACGGCGGCCAGGTTCAACCGCCGTTCTTCCAGCCACGCCTGCACCGGCGGCGCAACGGCGGGGTCGATCACCACGGCCTCCGCGCCCCTCACCCAGATCCAGATCACGTTGTCCTGGAGCACCGGTAAGGCATGAAGTGAGGAATGCATCGTTAAAGTCCTGCCTGGTTAACCGGTCAGCGCTGGACCCATGATCACCGTCGCGTTGGCCAAAGGAGCGCTGCTCAAAGACTCGGTGGCCCGCTTTGCAGCCGCTGGTCTTGATTTCTCCGCTGTTCTGGACAAGGACAACCGTCAGCTGATGGTGCCCACCCCTTGCGGGCGCGCTAGGGCCCTGCTGGTTCGCAACGGAGATGTGCCCACCTATGTGGCCTATGGCCAAGCACAGCTGGGGGTCGTGGGTTACGACGTGCTCAAGGAGCACCAGCTGCCCGTCGCGCAATTGGTGGACCTTGGCTTTGGCGGCTGCCGCATGGCTGTGGCGGTCCAAGAGAGCAGTGGTTACACCCGTGCCGCTGATCTGCCCCCCCATTGCCGGGTGGCCAGCAAATTCACCCACTGCGCTCGGGAATATTTTGATGCCCTCGACCTTCCCGTTGAGTTGGTGCACCTCAATGGCTCGGTGGAGCTGGGGCCAATCACGGGAATGTCGGAAGCGATTGTCGACCTGGTGGCCACCGGTCGAACCCTGCGGGACAACGGCTTGATTGCCATTGAAGACCTCTTCCAGTCCACGGCTCGATTGGTGGGGCATCCCCTGTCCATTCGCCTGGACAACGGTCCCCTGTCATCCATCGTCGAAGCGATTCGCGCAGCAACACCCGTCGGGAGCTTCAGCTGATGGGAGCTGTCGCGGACTGGCGCCGGGTTCGTCGTCTGGGCCGGTATCTCGTGCGGGATCGCCGGCGTCTTCTGGTCGCCCTGCTTCTGCTGCTTCCCTTGGCCTTTGCGGGAGCACTGCAGCCTGTCCTGCTTGGGCAGTCCGTCAGCGTCCTTCGCGGAGAGCCCAGTCTTCCCTGGTTGTCGGGATTGAGTCTGTCCGCAATCATCTGGCTCTATTTCGTCTCGGTGTTGCTGCGGCTCGGCCTGCAGGGCGTGCAGACCTTCAGCATCCAGGCCGTCGGTCAACGGCTCACCGCGCGCATCCGCGATGACCTTTTCGAACATTCACTGTCGCTGTCCCTTCGCTTTCACGACCGCATGCCGGTGGGCAAGTTGCTCACAAGGCTGACCAGCGATGTGGATGCCCTGGCTGAGGTGTTTGCCAGTGGCGCCGTCGGGGTGCTCAGTGATCTGGTGAGCCTGTTGGTTCTGGCCTCAACGATGCTGTTGATCGAGTGGAGGCTGGGGCTGCTGTTGTTGTTCACGCAGGTGCCCGTCACCTTGGCCGTGCTTTGGCTGCAGCGCCGTTACCGGAAGGCCAATTACCGCGTGCGTGAGGAGCTCTCCCAGCTCAATGCCGATTTCCAAGAGAACCTTCAGGGCCTCGAGGTGGTTCAGATGTATGGCCGTGAAACGGTCAACAGCGCCCGCTTCCTGAGCACAGGCAAGAACTATCGCAGCGCTGTGAACGGAACGATCTTTTACGACAGCAGCATTTCAGCCTTCTTGGAATGGGTGGCTCTGGCAGCCATTGCCCTCGTTCTGGCACTTGGTGGCTTGATGGTGACCAATAGTGCGATGGGCCTAGGCACCCTCACCACATTCATCCTTGCTTCTCAGCGTCTGTTCGACCCTCTGCGGCAGCTGGCGGAGCGTTTCACCCAGATTCAGGGTGGGCTGACGGCTGTTGAACGCATTGGCGAGTTGATGGAGCAGCCCCTCGAGATCGCCGAGGCCAAGGGCGCTCGCCCTCACCTGACGGGTGGTGGTGGCGAGGTGATCTTTGAGAACGTGAGCTTTGGCTACAGGCCGGATGATCCGATCCTCCGCAACCTTTCCTTCCGAATCGCCCCCGGTGAGCATGTGGCGCTGGTGGGCCCCACGGGCTCCGGCAAAAGCACGATTATTCGTTTGCTGTGCCGCCTTTATGAACCCCAGCAGGGGCGCATTCTTCTTGATGGAAGGGACATCCGCACGATCCCGATGGTGGATCTTCGTCGTGAGCTGGGCGTCGTGCTTCAGGACACGTTCCTGTTCAGCGGCAATGTGGCCGACAATCTGCGGCTCAATGCTTCCGTGAGCGATCGAGAGCTGGCTCAGGTCTGTGCTGAGCTTGGTCTCAACGACCTGTTGGCCAAGCTTCCCAACGGACTGGAGACAGAGCTGCGCGAGCGGGGCGGCAATCTCTCCTCAGGTGAGCGTCAATTGCTGGCGGTGGCTCGGGTGGCGATCCGCAATCCAACGGTGTTGGTGATGGATGAAGCCACCGCCTTCATGGACCCTTCAACGGAGGCGACGCTCCAGGCTGATCTCGATCGTCTTCTGCAAAAGCGCACAGCCATCGTTATCGCCCATCGCCTCGCCACGGTGGAAGCCTCGGATCGCATCCTTGTGCTGCGCCGGGGCGAGCTGATCGAGGAGGGCACTCATCGCGAGCTCAGGGCCCGAGGTGGGCTCTATGCCCAGCTCGCCGAGTTGCAGGAACGGGGGTTGGCGCGTCTGTGATCGCTCCTCTCCCCATCCCAGCTGAGTCGCTGTTGGAGCAGTACGGCCAGGGGGCGCGTCTCTGCACCTGCGCCAATGACCAGATCACCTTGGTGTTCAGCCAGGAGTACCCCTTCGATCTGGTGGAGCTCGAGCAGTTGCTGGAAGCGGTGGGCTGGAGTCGCCGGCCGATTCGCCGGGTGCGTAAAGCGCTCAGCCACAGCCTGCTCAAAGTGGGGCTCTGGCGGCACGACCCCCGGGTGCCCCGTCTGGTGGGTTTTGCGCGCTGCACTGGGGATGGTGTTTTTGAAGCCACCGTCTGGGACGTCGCCGTGCATCCCCTCTACCAGGGAAATGGTCTGGGCAAGCAAATGATGACCTACATCCTCGAGGCTCTCGATCAGATGGGAACCGAGCGGGTCAGCCTGTTCGCGGATCCGGGCGTTGTCAGCTTCTACCAGGGCCAGGGCTGGGATCTCGAGCCCCAGGACCATCGCTGTGCCTTCTGGTATGCCAACTGATCGGATCCTTCAGCGCCGGTAGATCCGCAACAGCTGCTCCGTTGATCGGCCCTGACGCCAGAGACAGCGCAGCCGGGCATTGCGCCAGGCCTGCACCAGCACGCTCCGCTTCTGCCAACGCTCCCCGCTGGTGATCAGGGCACAGTTCAATGAGCGCAGGGGCGCGACCTTGCTCAGGCGTTCCACCAGGTCCAGGTCTTCCATCAGCGCCAGGGGCCGGTAGCCGCCGACGCGCTCATACAGGTGGCGCTGAATCAACAGGCCCTGATCGCCATAGGGACGCTGCAGCCAACGGCTGCGCAGGTTCACCATTCGCTCCAGCAGCCACAGCATCGGCCGCCTCTCCGCATCCACGTTGAAGTCGAAGTGCCAGGCGCTCAGGTGAGCCTCCGGCGTGTTCAGAACCGTCCCTACCTTTTGATGCCAAGTCCCCGGGAGTCGGCTGTCGGCATGCAGCACCAGCACCCAGGCATGGGTGCTGTGGTCAATGCCCCAGCGCAGCTGTGGCCCACGTCCGGCTTTCGGGCTGTCGAGCACGGTGGCACCGGCCAGCAGCGCCACCTCTCGGGTTTGATCCCTGCTCCCGCCGTCAGAGACGATCACCTCCAACTCCCCCGGCCATCGCCGCAGATCCGCCAGCAGCAGCGGCAGCCTGCTGGCTTCCTCCAGGGTTGGAATGACAACACTCAGCCCTGCCATGGCCTCAGATCGCTCCAGTGATCCAGATCATTCCGTTGGGGAACGAAGGCGCATGAGAGCTGTTGCCTGCGCACCTCCCTCAGCGTTGCTTCCAGCACGGTCGGGCCGCCCCAGGGAATGCCGATCAGCGGCCAATGCTGCGGGCAGCGGATCAGGGATGCGCCGATTCCCAGCAGCCAGTACCCCCCATCGGAGGCTGGTCCCATCACCAGATCATGCCGTTCCAAGTGCTCAACGGCCTGCTTCACGTCATCGGGATTGAGTTCGGGCAGATCCGTGCCGATCACAAGGCAGGGCCTGTGATGGCGATGGCTGTGCATCAACTGCCGTCGCAATCGGGTGCCGAGTTGCCCCCTCCCCTGAAGCCGCACCTTCCTCAGCCCCAGCTGCTGCCCCCAGCGATCGGCCGCACGGGGCCCGAGCCCGCTCACCGCCAGCACCGGCTCGATCTCCATTGCGCCGGCGAGGCCGCGCACCACCGCAGCGGTGTGCTGCGTGAGCCGCCGCTGAATCCTTGTGGCGCGCTCGCTGCTGTTGGACAAGCCCAGCTCATTGTTGAGATCACGGCTCAAGCGGCGTTTGCATCGGCCGGGTGATGGCCAGCGGGCCATCACGACGATCTGCACCATCTCAGTTATTGCGAGGCAGTTCTCGCGGGCGCACCTGCACGGTCAGCTCCTCTCCGTTGCGCTGGAGGGTGAGCTGCATTGGTTCCCCCACCTGGCCGCGGTCAACGGCGAGTTGCACTTCGGTGGGTGTTTGAACGGGGTTGTTCTCCACCTTGAGAATCAGATCGCACTGGCGGATGCCTGCAGCAGCGGCCGGCGTGCCCTTGACCACATCTTTGACCAAAACGCCATTCAGCTCGGGAACCGTGCAGGCGCTGTTGGTGGCATTGATTTCTCGCGCCAGCTGCGGCGTGAGGTTCATCAGCTGCACGCCGATGAAGGGATGGGAGGCCTGACCGGTGCTGACGATCTGTTGTGCGATCCGCTTGGCCAGGTTGATCGGAACCGCAAAACTCAAGCCGCCACCGGGCGCAGTACGGATTGCAGTGTTGATGCCGATCACCTGACCGGTGGCATTGATCAGGGGGCCGCCGCTGTTGCCGGGGTTCACCGCTGCATCAGTCTGGATGTAGGGAACCCGTTGGCCGTCACCGATCGCATTCAGGCGGCCAACGGCGCTGATGATGCCTGCGGTCACGGTGTTGTTCAGGCCGAAGGGGTTGCCGATTGCAATGGCCCATTCCCCCGGCTTGAGCTGGTCGGAATTACCCAGGGCCGCCACTGGCAGGTTGTCGGCCACTACTTTCACCACCGCCACGTCGGTGAGGGGGTCGGTGCCGAGAACCTTGCCCTTGAAACTGCGTCCGTCCGGAAGGGTCACCGCCACCTGATCCGCACCACGGACCACATGCTCATTGGTGAAGATCAGCCCGCTGGCCCGGGTGATGAAGCCGGAGCCTTGGCCCTGCTGTCGCTGGCTGGAGGGACCCATGCCGAAAATCCCTCCGAAGGGATTCGAGATCTCCTTCACCACATCGATGCGCACCACTGCCGGTCCGACACGATCCACCGCCTTCACGATCACGTTTTCCCCAGGCTGCAGCGGAGCACTGCGGGGCTGATCGTGCACCACCGGCGGCGCTGTCATCGGTGGCTTGGGCGTCAGGCCCAGCTGGTCTCTCACCAGGCTGCAACCGGAGAGTGCGCTTCCGGCCAGGGCGATGGCGAGCCAATGCTGGGCGTTGGGCATCACGACGAGATGTGTGCTGATGCATTTAAGACGGCCTGAGCGGATCGGCATGCGTAGATTCAGCGCTCGGGCGATGGGCGGTTTTGGCGCAGACGGGCGAAGAGCTCTGGATCAAGGTGCGGGATGGGTTGCAGGCCAAGCTGAGCAAGCCCACCTTCGAGACCTTCATTCGCCCCACGGGTTGCAGCGGCTTTGCCAATGGTGAGCTGAAGCTTCTGGCCCCGAATCCCTTCGCCAGCGTTCGTCTGCGTGAGCAGCTGCTGCCCACGATCGCCGAGATGGCTAGCAGCATCAGCGGTCAGCCCGTTCAGGTGACGGTTCTGGCAGAAACAGCCCTGCCGCCGCCGGACGCCACCGATGAGGCCTCAGCTGCTGATGCGGCTCCGCCGGCAGCGGCTCAGGAGTCGGCGTCGGCTCCGGGCCGGAACGGCTCCCAACGGCGCTACCTTCCCGGGCTCAATCCCCGATATGTGTTCGGCCGTTTCGTGGTCGGTCCCAACAGCCGGATGGCCCATGCGGCGGCTCTGGCTGTGGCCGAAGCACCGGGCCGGGAGTTCAACCCCCTGTTCATCTGCGGCGGTGTGGGCCTGGGAAAAACCCACCTGATGCAAGCCATCGGCCACTACCGGCTGGAAATCGATCCCGGGGCTCGGGTGGCCTACGTCTCCACCGAAACCTTCACCAATGATCTGATCCAGGCCATCCGTAAGGACGGGATGCAGGCCTTTCGCGATCGCTATCGCGCCGCTGATCTGATCCTGGTGGATGACATTCAATTCATCGAAGGCAAGGAGTACACCCAGGAGGAGTTCTTCCACACCTTCAATGCCCTGCACGAGGCAGGCCGTCAGGTGGTGATCGCCAGTGATCGTCCCCCTAGTCAGATTCCGCGGTTGCAGCAGCGTTTGATCTCCCGGTTCCAGATGGGACTGATCGCTGACATTCAGTCGCCTGACCTGGAGACACGCATGGCGATCCTTCAGAAGAAAGCGGAGCAGGAGCGCATGTCGCTGCCCCGTGATCTGATCCAGTACATCGCCGGCCGCTTCACCTCGAACATCCGCGAGTTGGAAGGTGCCCTGACCCGGGCTGTGGCCTTCGCCTCAATCACAGGGTTGCCGATGACCGTCGAATCGGTGGCGCCGATGCTCGACCCCACGGGGCAGGGGGTGGAGGTCACGCCGCAACAGGTGATCGACAAGGTGTCTGAAGTGTTTGATGTCACGGCTGAGGAGATGTGCAGCAGCACCCGACGCCGTGCCGTGAGCCAGGCCCGTCAGGTGGGGATGTACCTCATGCGCCAGGGCACCGACCTCAGCCTGCCGAGGATCGGCGACAACTTCGGCGGAAAGGACCACACCACGGTGATGTACGCGATCGAGCAGGTGGAGAAAAAACTGGCCTCCGATCCCCAGCTCGCCGGTCAGGTGCAGAAAGTGAAGGATCTGCTGCAGATTGATTCACGCAAGAAGCGCTAGCGCTGATCAGCGGCAGGCTTTCTTATCGCCTTTCCAGCCCGGCATGTCATGTGCAGCTGCAGAGCACACCAGCTGGCGTGCAGCTGCGAGCGCTGGGTCCAGCCGCCTGGAGCTGAAGGGGGGTAAGGGGCGACTGCGCAGCCAGGCACCCCAACGAAACTCGTGATATGGGATCAGGGGCTGAGGCTTGATCCACCCCTCCTGCTTTAACTTCCACACGAGGCTCCGGTAGGGATCGTCGTCCAGCCCCAGTAGGCTTTTGGGCAGCTGCTCGACCGGGTGGGGGCCGTTGCCTCGCCCGTCGTAGAGGTAGAGCCAGCCCTGGTTGTGCAGATAGGCCAGCACAGCGCTTCGGTCGGCGGTTGGGAGCTCCTGCACCACGTAGGCCCAGGTGGAGGCACCTGGGTCAATGCCGATTAGACCCCGCAGCCGGTGGTGCCGGTCCAGCATCCACATGGCGCCATCGGCAGACCGAATTAAAGGGACCGGTTTGCCGCGCAGGTAGTCGAGACGCTGCTGACGGCTGTCCTGGGCGAAATCCTTTTCGCGCGACCAGATCTCCGCCAGTCCCACACACCACTGGGTCGGCTGCAGCTGCGCCGCCGACACTTCAATCAGATCGGTCCCCCGATCGGGGGCTGGGATCGGTTGGTAGGCGGGCAGTCGCAGGGGCACGACTCAGCTTTAACGCCCCCGCACTATGACCCAATTAAGAAGGGTCGGGGATCCTGATCAAAGCGATCCCGCACCGGCAGAGGCTTGGCTTGTTCAGGCCCATCCAGCTGGGCGGTGGCTTCGAGGGCCTGACGCAGCAGACGCGCTGCCGGGAGCGGCATGTCCCTTGGAACCGAAATGCGATCGCGCAGATAGCGGAGCCCGGCGGCACTCCCCGCTGGAGGGGGGCAGGGCGTGTTGCGGACCAACCGGGTGAGGGCACAGCGCAGGGGCTGATCAAAGTCTGCAGGACCCATGGGATTCACGTCCCGAAGCCGTTGCTGGTGACGCAGCACCCGGCTAAGGGCGATGACGTTCTGATTGGCTTGATGGTCCGCATCCCAGCAGGCTTCGTCCTCACCAAGGCCATCACCTCGGTCGATCCTTTCTGCCAAGCGTTGCGCGTCTGCTCCATCGTCCGACCAGCAGCCGCCCATCTGGGGAGGCAGGTCATGGGCATGGGTGTGGAAGTCGCTTTGGGTGCCGCGGTAGGTCTCCAGTTGTTCCAGGGCGCGGAACCAGCGGTCAATGGCTGGATGCTCAGCCCTCAGCCTGTATCCCTTGTAGTAAGCCAGCGAGGCATTCATCCGTTCCACGTAGGGAACAAAGATCAGATCCACGGTCTGCGGCTCCGGGCCCCGCAGCCACGGTCCTCCGTCCTGGTTCAGCTCCCGTTCGAAGCGCCGGGCGATGTCTTGAAACTGCTCTCGGGCCAGAACCTGTTGCCTCGGACTCAGCCGTGGTGAACACAGCCAGATGCACCAGGCCTGAAACAGCAGCCGTTCAAGGCGGCGCAGCTCCAGAGCTTCCGGCGCTGTCATCGCCATGCCGAGGGGGCCGAACTGCTGTTCGAGGGCCAACAGGATGTCGTCGCTTTCGGTGATCAGCCGCCCGTTGAGCTCCAGGGCCGGCAACATCCCCGAAGGCACTTTCTCCAGGAACCACGGCTCCTTAGGGCCGTAGCAGCGCATGGTGACTTTGCGGATCCGGTAGGGGATGCGCATGAACTCCAGCCAGAGCCAGATTTTTTGGCAGTAGGGGCACCAGGCGTGGTGGTCGCGGTACAGCGTGACCATCACGTTGGATTCAGGCTGTCCGAACAGGCGCAACGTGGCCTGGGCACTGGTCGGCCCTTCAATCCGATTCGGTTCCGGCGTCGCCAGGCTGGCCAGTTCCGACCAGCTCAGGGGTTCAGCTGATTCCGATGAAAGGGGCATGCAGGATCGGCGCAAGCGTGGCCCGTCCATAGGACTGCCAGTCGCCCAGTTCGTGCATCAGCGCCAGACAGTCCTGCTGGCGGCCCTGATCAGCCAACTGCTTCAGCCGTAGTTTCATGTCGTCGCTGGTGATCATCATCACGATCTCGCGGCGTTGCGATCGTTTGAGGCGCAGCTCAGGTTCAGGCGGCTGCCTGCGGCGCTTGGAAGAACGGTTCATGATTTAAGGACGCGGTTGAAATACGACCGACTCGTCTTGGGCCTTTATGACCCCCTTCCCCGGACCATAACGCCATCTTTACGATGACGCCCGTCGTCTCGAGCACCCTTCTGTTATGGGCGCTGATCTGGATCTGATTGTTCTTGGGGCGGGGTCCGGTGGGCTGGCCGCTGCGAAACGCGCGGCCCGTCATGGAGCCCGCGTCGCGATCGTGGAGGGAGATCGCGTCGGCGGCACCTGCGTGATCCGCGGCTGTGTTCCCAAGAAGCTTTTGGTGTACGGCGCCCAGGCCCGCCATCAACTGGCGGATGCCTCGGCCTACGGCCTTGAGATCGGTTCGGTGCGGTCGGATGTGCCTGATCTCCTGCGTCGGGTGCGCGCTGAAGTGGATCGGCTCAATGCGCTCCATCTCGGATTTCTGGAGAAGGCCGGCGTTCAGTTGATCTCCGGTTGGGGACGCTTCACGGCAGCAGATCGCATCGGCATTTCCGATCAACGCGGCGGGTCCGTTCAAAAGGAGCTTTCAGCCCCACGATTTCTGGTGGCAGTGGGTGGCCGTCCGGCCCGGCCGGAGATTCCAGGGGTTGAACACACCTGGGTCAGTGACGACATGTTTTTGCTGGAGGATGTCCCTCCCGCAGTGGTTGTGGTGGGCGCAGGCTTTATTGCCTGCGAATTCGCCTGCATCCTGCGGGGCCTTGGTGTGGCGGTCACCCAGGTGGTGCGTGGTCCTCGCTTGCTGCGCGGTTTTGATGTCGAGTTGGCCGATGCCGTGCTGGGTGGCATGCGTGAGCAGGGCATCGAGGTGCTGTTGGAGCAAACGCTGGTGGCCGTGGAGGGAGATCCCGGGGCGCTGACGGCGCAGCTGGGGAATGGTCAGACCTTGGATTGCGGGGGTGTGCTGATGGCCACTGGCCGTCGCCCCTGGCTTGCGGATCTTGGGCTGGACGCTGCTGGAGTTGCGGTGGACAACGGCCGCATCAGGGTCGATGCCAACTCCTGCACTTCGGTTCCCCACATCCATGCCGTCGGCGATGTCACCGATCGGGTCAATCTCACGCCTGTGGCCATTGATGAAGGTCGTGCTTTCGCCGACAGCATCTTTGGCTCGCGTCAGCGGCAGGTGGACCACGATCTGGTGGCCAGTGCTGTGTTCAGCGATCCAGAGCTAGCGACCGTTGGTTTATCGGAAGAACAGGCCATCGAACGCCATGGCGTGGACGGCGTAGTTGTGCACCGCGCCCGCTTTCGTTCCATGGCGCGGGCGTTGCCCGCTTCCGGCCCCCGCTGTCTGCTCAAGTTGGTGGTGGAGAAGCAAACCGATCGGGTGCTGGGCTGCCACATGGTTGGTGAGCAAGCCGCGGAAATCATTCAGATGGCGGCGGTTGCCGTGGGGATGGGCGCCACAAAGGCTGATTTCGATCGCACGATGGCGCTGCATCCCTCCGTTTCAGAGGAGTTCGTGACGATGTAGTGGTCCGGCAATCCTTTCGACAGTATGAAAGGTGCAAGACAATGCATATGTGGCGATCTAGACCACGATTAGATCGATATATATGACGTGGAATCATTCATGCAGACCCGAGGTCATAAGGCTGATTTTGCTCATTTTTTGATTGAATTAGGCGAGCAGTTGCTCAGTCTTCTTTGGCCTGCAGCTGATGCTCGTCGGGCAGCATCTTTAGAGATTATTGCTCGCACGGCCTATACGGCTGAGGAAAGTGCTTGTCATTACCTTGAAACGATTGGCCTTGATCAGAGCGGTGCTATCCGTAAGACTCTGGAGCTGGCACGTCGGCAGGACAGTAATGAGCAGACGCATGAAGACATTTTTTCTCGTGATCTTGGTGGATTGTCTTTATGGATAGATCGCTTTGTGGCAAGGCATGTGGCTGTCCTTGTTTATTGGATATTTGCTCTTACTACCTTGTTGGATCACGAGTTGGCCTCTTTGCTTGGAGAAGCTGTTGAGGCCGAAGCTGTCAAAACGTACCGGCGCATGCTTTTGGAGCAGCCAGAAGAGTGGTTGCAACAGCCCGTAACGCCGATTGCGACAGCCTATTGGAAAAAAGAGGGAAATATGTGGGCTGCCCGCGATGAACGCGAGCCAAAAACTCTTCGAGATGTAATCGAATTAATTGCCAAAGATGAGTTGGACCATGTGGCGGCCAATAGCCAAAAAGCAATTGCTTTCTAGGTATTGATTTAAATGGATGGGCTGTTCTGGTTGTTCCGCCAATAAAAAACCGCCTGAGTGAAAATCACGATCATCACGATTGGAATTACAGCGCAGAGCATCACAAGGCGAAATTCATCGGCCCAGCTGGCCATAGCCGTTCGGGGCAAAACATTGTCGACTAGATACAGCACATAGAGGCCGAGAAGTAGCCCTCCTTCCACGCGCGAGATGCGACCTTTCGTCCAAAAGATCGGCATGCAGGCCAGGCTGGTGAGCAGCATTACCGGCAAGTCGTCCTGAATCAGTTCCGGGTTGATTTCAAGTCCGTTGCCAGCTGCTGCTACAGCTCCGCAGCCCAGCACCAGCATCAGGTTCAACAGGCAGCTGCCCACCACGTTGCCGATGGCCAGATCGGTGCGTCCGCGAAGGGCCGCCACCAGGGACGTGATCAATTCAGGCATCGACGTTCCGGCTGAAACGATCGTCAGACCGATCACTGCCTCACTTACTCCCAGAAGGGTTGCGGCGCTCACCGCGCCATTCACCAGAACCCTTGATCCGATAGAGAGAACGGTGATGCCGGCAATTAATCGCACTGAGGCGGGGATCAATCCACCTTTGCTTGCTTCGACACTGATTTCGGGTTCAGCGCTGCCGCTGTCGTCCGGTTGTTCACGGGCGGTGCGGATCTCCCAGATGGTGTTGATCACGAGCCCCAACAGCAACGCCAGGCCCGCTTGCCAGGTGACCCGTCCTGCGGAGGCCATGCCCCAGACCGCCGCCGAGATCGCAATCATCAGAGGCACATCGCGCCTCACAAGACGGCTTTCGACGCGCAAGGGCAGCACAAGGGCGCTGCTGCCCAGCACCACCATTACGTTGAAGATGTTGCTGCCCACCACATTGCTCACGGCGAGGGCGTCAGCCCCCTGCAGCACCGAACTCAAACTCACGAACAGTTCCGGTGCGCTGGTGCCCAGGGAAACCACCGTGAGGCCAATCACGAGCTGGGGGATGCCGAAGATCACCGCCATGGCGACGGAACCCTGAACGAACAGCTCTCCGCCACCGAACAGCAGTCCGATGCCAAGCAGCACTTGGATCGAGGCCTGGAGAAATTCAGGCATGGGCTAGATCAGGTGTACGGGGATTGTGCTTTGAAGGGAATCAACCTAAGGTCTCTCACCTGGGTAATAGATAAGAAACCTTGTTGAACCGGATCAGCACCAGCAACCTGCGGGGTGACGCCTTTGGTGGCGTGACCGCCGCGGTGATTGCTCTGCCGATGGCCCTGGCCTTCGGGGTTGCCGCAACGGGTGACCCTGCCCCTGGGCTTTGGGGGGCCGTGATCATCGGCTTGGTGGCGTCTCTTTTCGGCGGAACGCCCACCTTGATCTCCGAACCCACCGGCCCGATGACGGTGGTGTTCACCTCGGTGATCCTGAGCTTCACCGCCACCGCTCCGGACAAGGAAACGGCGATGGCCATGGCCTTCACCGTGGTCATCCTGGCGGGTCTGTTCCAAATCCTCTTCGGCGTCTTCCGTCTGGGTCGATACGTCACACAGATGCCTTATACGGTGATCTCCGGCTTCATGTCGGGGATTGGAGCGATCTTGGTGATTCTCCAGCTGCCCGCCTTCCTGGGGCAGACCGTATCGGGCGGGGTGATGGGAACCCTGTCCAACCTGCCGGGCTTGATTGCTGGTATTCAGCCGATGGAGCTGGCGCTGGCTTTGATCACCGTCGCGATCCTCTGGTTCACCCCAGCCAGCGTGAAGCGTTTCTGTCCGCCGCAGCTGCTGGCTCTGGTGTTGGGAACGGTTCTGTCGATGACTTTGTTCCACGACGCTGGCCTCAAGACCATTCCGCCTTTCAACGCTGAGCTTCCCAGCCTGCATGTGCCCACCTTTTCGGGTGGACAGCTGCGTTTGATGTTCGTGGATGCAGCTGTGCTGGGCATGCTCGGCTGCATCGATGCGCTGCTCACGTCTGTTGTGGCAGACAGCCTCACCCGCACTGAGCACAACTCAAACAAAGAATTGGTGGGCCAGGGACTGGCCAACATTGCTTCGGGGGTGTTTGGAGGACTGCCTGGAGCGGGAGCCACCATGGGCACCGTGGTCAATATTCAGGCCGGTGGACGATCGGCCCTGTCGGGCATTGTCCGGGCGGTGATTTTGATGGTGGTCGTCCTGGCCGCTGCCCCTCTCGCATCCACGATTCCCCTCGCTGTGCTGGCGGGCATCGCCCTGAAGGTGGGCATCGACATCATCGATTGGGATTTCCTCCAAAGGGCCCACCATCTCTCGGTGAAAGCGGCCGTGATCACCTACGGCGTGATTGCGCTCACGGTGCTGGTGGATCTCATCACTGCAGTTGGCATCGGTGTTTTCGTGGCCAATGTGCTCACCATTGATCGGATGAGTGCATTGCAGTCCAGAAAAGTGAAAACGATCAGCACCGCCGATGACGATGTGGAGCTGACCGATGAAGAGCAGATGTTGCTGGATCAGGCCTCCGGCAAGGTTTTGTTGTTTCAGCTCGCCGGTCCGATGATCTTCGGCGTGGCCAAGGCCATCTCGCGCGAGCACAACGCCATCGGCAATTGCCAGGCGGTGGTCTTCGACCTCTCCGAGGTGTCACACCTGGGGGTCACCGCTGCGATCGCCCTCGAGAATGCCGTCAAGGAAGCGATTGAAGAAGGACGTCAAGTGTTCCTGGTAGGTGCAACGGGCAGCACGGAGAAGCGTCTTCAGAAGCTGAAGCTGTTGGAACGGCTCCCCCAAAGCCACATCAGTGGTGATCGCCTTGATGCCTTGCGCCTTGCCGTGAACGGTTTGCCGCTGAATGTCTGATCAGATCTCGATCATCGCTCCAGATGATTGGCACGTTCATCTCCGCGATGGAGAGATGCTGAACCAGGTTGTGGCCCATACAGCCCGCCGTTTTCAGCGGGCCATCGTGATGCCCAACCTGCGTCCCCCGGTGACCACGGTCGCTTCTGCACGGGCTTACCGCGACCGCATTCAGGCGTCGTGTCCCGCTGATCTGGAGTTCACGCCCCTGATGACGGCGTATCTCACGGATTCGATTGCCCCTGCCGAGCTGGAGACGGGGTTTCGAGAGGGCGTGTTTGCCGCGGCCAAGCTTTATCCCGCCAACGCCACCACCAATTCCGCAGCAGGGGTGACGGATCTGCTGCAGATCGATCCTGTGCTGGAAACGATGGCCCGGATCGGCATGCCCTTGCTGATCCATGGTGAAGTCACGGATAGCGAGATCGACATCTTCGACCGTGAGGCGGTGTTCATCGAACGCCATCTGGCACCGCTACGGGACCGCCATCCCGAGCTGAAGGTTGTGTTCGAGCACATCACCACCGAGCAAGCGGTGCAGTACGTCAGCTCAGCGGATCGTCATCTCGCCGCCACCATCACCCCCCACCATCTCCACATCAACCGCAACGCGATGTTTGCTGGCGGTTTGCGGAGTGATTTTTATTGCCTCCCCGTGGCCAAGCGGGAGTGTCACCGACAGGCCCTGCGCCGTGCGGCAACCAGCGGCGACCCACGCTTCTTTCTCGGCACCGACACGGCACCGCACGAGCGGGCATCCAAGGAAAGTGCATGCGGATGCGCCGGCATCTTCAATGCACCCTTCGCTTTGGAGAGCTATGCCCAGGTTTTTGATGAGGAAGGCGCTCTGGCCAATCTCGAAACCTTCGCCAGTCTGAATGGGCCGGCCTTCTACAACCTTCCGGTCAACAGCCGTCAGATCACGTTGCAACGTCGTGACCATCTTGTGCCGGAACTTGTGAATGGGCTGGTTCCTTTCCATGCTGGAGAGATCTTGTCTTGGGCCGTCGCCGATGCATCTGATCAAGTTCAGCTCTGAAGATTGCGGCACCTGTCACCGCATGAGTCACTACGACGGCAAGGTGGCCGAGGAACTCGGCTGCAGCTTCATCTCCGTGATGCTGCAGGACACGGAGATGTATCGGAAATATCGGAAGATCCTTCTCAAGCAATACCCCAACAAGGAGGGGATGGGCTGGCCCACCTATCTGCTGGTAAACGATCCTGATGGAGATTTTTCGATCGAAGGAGAACTGAAGGGCGGCATGCCCAAGGGAGATTTCCGCACCAAGCTCGCCGAGTTGCTGCCGTCTTGATGGCGGGTGGTGGGGGCAGGGGGACTTGAACCCCCACAGGCCTTTCGGCCCAAGCGATTTTAAGTCGCGTGCGTCTACCGATTCCGCCATGCCCCCGCCCAGACATCTTAGATTTCCCCAAGCTGTCCCCAAGTCTTGGACCTATCGTCCCTGCTTTCTCAAGTCCCACAGGACACGTTGTTGGCTCTGTTGGCCTACATCGTTCTGGGCGGCCTGTATCTCGTTGTGATTCCACTCGCCCTCTACGCGTGGATGAACAAGCGTTGGCATCGCATGGGCAAGCTGGAGCGTCTGGGGATCTATGGAATGGTCTTCTTCTTTTTCCCGGGGATGATCCTGTTTGCCCCCTTCCTCAATTTCCGGCTGAGCGGGCAAGGAGACGTCTGAATTGACGCGTGGCAAGGTTCTTCTGATCGGACTTGCAGTCCTCCTGCTTGGAGGGCTTGGGCAGGTCGGCTTTCAGGCTGCAGGCTTTGAGGGGTTTTCGGCAGGGATTGCTGCTGAGGCCCTGCTTGTTGTGATTGTGGTGGTGTGGACAAGTTCTTACCTGTTTCGTGTGGTCACCGGCCAGATGACCTACATGGACCAGCGGCGTCGCTACCGCGAGGTCTACGACAAAGAGGAAGCTGAGGCGCTTCAAGCCCGTTTTGACGCTCTCCCCGAGGAGGAACAGCAGGAACTGCTGCGCAAGATTGGAGCGGACGCTTCGGTTCCCACGGACGGTGATGCCCCCGTCGACTCATAGGCTTCCGAAGTTTGTTCCTGGTCGGTTGACCGAGATGCCCAATCAGCAGTCCTCTTCCATCGCCCAGCGCTTTGAGCAGCTGAAGCAGGACGGTCGCCTCGCCTTGATGCCATTCCTGATGGCCGGCGATCCGGATCTCGCAGTCACCGCTGATGTGCTCCTCAGTCTGCAAAGCGCAGGGGCTGACATGGTGGAACTGGGAATGCCGTATAGCGACCCACTCGCTGACGGGCCGGTCATTCAGGCTGCTGCTTCCCGTGCCCTTGCTGCCGGAACCACCCCTACGGGTGTTTTGGACATGCTTCGGTCGTTGAAAGGGCAGCTGCAGATTCCCGTGATCCTGTTCACGTATTCCAATCCACTGCTCAATGTGGGGATGGAGGCGTTTTGCCAGTCTGCAGCGGAGGCTGGAGCGGCGGGTTTGGTGGTGCCTGATCTACCCCTCGAAGAGGCGGAGCGGTTGTCGACAATCGCAGAGCGTCATGGCTTGGATTTGGTGCTCTTGGTTGCACCTACCACCCCCCAAGATCGGATGGGTCGGATTGCGACATGCAGCCGAGGTTTCACTTACCTGGTGAGTGTCACCGGTGTCACCGGCGAGCGAGCTCAGATGGAAAGCAGGGTTGAAGGTTTGGTCCAGCAACTCAAACAAACCTCGCCGGTTCCTGTTGCTGTTGGTTTCGGGATCTCTGGTGCGGAGCAGGTACGTCAGGTTCGGGGCTGGGGTGCCGATGGAGCGATTGTGGGCAGCGCACTTGTGAAAAGGATGGCTGCAGCATCGCCAGGAGAGATTGCTCAGGAAGCTGGTCGTTTTTGCGCTGAGTTGCGTGCCGCCGCCGATCAGCCCTAGTGGCTGCCATCCGGGTCAAGCCATGAAAAAACCCCGGCTTTGGCCGGGGTTGCACTGCTTTCAAAGGTTCAATCACTCTTCGTCTTCGTCAGTGGCACCTACAGGTGTTAGACGGATTTGTTTGCGACCCAGTTTGATTTCAAATTCATCTCCAGGCTTCAGGTCGAGCAGCGCTGTATAGGCCTTGCCGATGAGCAGATTGCCGTTGCCTTGCACAGTGGCCACATAGCTGAGTTTGCGGCCGCCTTTGCCCACGCCGCCAACACCACCTACACCAAGGCTGACGCCTTTGGCCTCCAGCAGTGCTTCATAAAAAGCGGTGAAATTCAGACGTTCAGCACCATCCTTTTTGTTTGAGACATAGCCACAGGCACGAACAAGATCAGACTTGCTGACGTCACCCAGGTCCTTGACTTTATTGAGAAGGTCGCTCCCAGTGAGCATCGCTTTCGAGAGAAATCAACCTTTACAACATAGCCTTTGTTCAAGTCGTTATGCCATCATTTTTCACTGAAAAGTTCTTCGTTGTTTCATCCTTCGCTATGGCACGTTTCGTCTTGTGGGGCACTTACTGCACGGATGCTCTTGAGAAGCGTGCTCCTTATCGTGATGAGCACCTTGCTCGTCTTCAGGCTCTGAAAGAGCAGGGGACGCTGGTCACACTTGGTCCCACCGAAGGAAGTACCCACGTTTTCGGAATCTTCGAAGCAGACAACATCGACGTTGTTCGCAAGCTGGTTGAGGACGACATCTATTGGAAGCAGAGGATTTGGACGGCGCTCGAGGTTTATCCCTGGGTCCAAGCGTTCTGAGCCTGGATGAGAATCCATTCGGCCACGAGCTGGTCCCCATCAGTCCCAAGAACGTCGGCATAACCGCTCATCTGGCCTCGCCCTTCCCGGGCGATGGCTGCGATGGCCGTCGCCGTTGCAATCTCATCACGCTCGAGGGTCTTGAGCTTCAGGTTTTTCCCACGGCGAATGATGTTGCCCCCGTTGATGTGGCATCCAGCGCAATGCTGTTCGAACAACAGAGCGCCGGGGCTGGTGTCCGCCGCGGCTGCACGCGATGTTCCGCTCGATCCAAGGCTCAGCAGCAGAACTAGAAACGCACCAATGCAGCAGCGCAGGACTTGGCTCAGCACAAGGATGGTGTGGCTTTGATCAGTCTGCTTGAGCAGGTGATGCTTCCTTTTGGTACCGCTGGATCAGTTCGTCGGGAGAGCGGTAGTCCTTCGGAAGCGAGGTGTGCAACCTGTTGAGGTAATCCCAGCAGACCGTCCGGCGAATGGCGTTGAGGTCGCGTCCATCGGCAACAAGGCGACGAAGGGCCTGGCAGTAGGTCGAGAATCCAGCTTCCAGATCTCCGATGGTGAGTGCCTTGGTTGCAGACGGCATGAAACAGAAGGTCAGGATCTTCTGACTTTTGCGTCCATCTCTGATTTGGTCTGTTGTCAGGATCACTGTTGAAGCTGTGTGGTGGTCCCCATGGCGGAGCAGGATCTGATCCGTTTCCTCAACAAGATTTCCCAACTTCAGCTCCTTGCGGAGCGTGTGCAGAACGACTCCAGCAGCCATGATCAGCTGGCGGCTTGTGCTGATCACAACCAGGTCGTTCAGTTGGCCCAATCCTGGGGCTTCAACATCGGTCGGCGCTGGGGTGAGCGTGACCACGCGCCGGGTGGAGAAGCCAACCTGCTGGCGACCCCGTGCCCTCCTCCCGGTGAAGAATCAACGCGGGTGTTGGCGTCTGCCGAGACGTGGAGATTGCTGCTGATTGCATCCAACGGCTACCTGTCACCTCATGACGAATGGATGGACCAGTCCGATCACGAATGGGTGCTTGTGTTGCGGGGAAGCGCCTGTGTTGCCCTGCAGAACCCCGATCGAATTGTGGATCTCAGCCCTGGGGATCATCTTTTGATTCCGCCCCATCAACGCCACAGGGTTGAGCGCACGGATCCCGATCCTGGAACCCTCTGGCTTGCCTTGCACTGGGATGCCACTTCAGCCCGCTGAGGCACACCACTCCCACCATGGGTTGGACTTGCCCAAAAAGGCAATGAGCACGACAGCTGATTGCCGCCGGCTTCATCGCTGACGAGAGTGAGTGCATCGAGATCGGAGGAGCCCATGACGGCAGACACTCCACCTGAGCAAACCCCAGAAGCAGACTGACTTTCTGGCCCCTGCTCCAACAGTTTCCACCCATTCGTAAGCGATTCGTCTGGCGCGACAACGAAGAGCGTCCAGCCAGTCGACTCCCCTCAGCATCGTTCGTAGGTGCCCCGCAGGAGAGCCGCTTCACACCTGGACCCGATGGCCCCAGGGTGCCTTGAGCCAGACGCTTCGACCTTCCTGTCTCAGTTCCATTGCTGGAGAAGATTTTCCAAGGCATCAGACACTGAAGTTGAGGTCGATTGCTATGCGCAAACGAGCGAGTTAGGCCGTCTTTCCACCTGGAAGGGCGGCCTTCCTTTCGGCTCGTCAAACCTCAGTCTGGGAAATCAAGCTTGGTGGCTGATCCTCCCCGTCCCAGTCGCTTACGGGAGGGAGTGGCATTGGCACGCTTCACCAACCAGTAAGCGGCTGAAAGTGAGACGACTGCGATGCCAAGGCCTACCAGAAGTTGGGGTTTGTTTTCAGCGCCCGAGGGCAACACGATCACCTTTCGAGCAACTGCCGTCAGCGCGGTGACCAGAACAAGTTCGATCTGCACCACGTGGCGCCTGAGGTAACTGGTGATGTTTTGCAGCACCTCCAGTGCGATCAAAACGGTGAGGAGATCGCCGAGGATCTTGATCAGGTCATCACCCAACCACGTTGCAGCTGACCCAGTCAGCAACTTGGAGCCCAAGGAAATCATCAGCTTGATGATGGCGGCGCTGATCACCACAGCCGTGATCAGGGTGAGCAGTCGGGCGACTTCACGCTCACCAGCATCAACGAAACCGAGGAAACTTCTCTTGGAACGAGTGGGTTCACTCACGGGGTTCAGTCGTTGAAGGGGTTGTAGTAAGGGCGAGCTTTGGTGTCGCTGGCCGGGTTGACCACCTTGGTGTCGCAGGTGACCGAGCCGTCTTCTGCCGTGACGCAATCGGCTTCAATTTTGCTGTCTTTTCCTGTAGTGCTGCCCGGTCCCCGCAGCCACCCCTCGGTTTGCGCAAAGGCCGAGGAACCGCTGAACACCGACATCATCAACAGAAAAGAGGCGCTGAGGAGTTGAGTAGGCGTCATCGCGGCGATGTCTGAGCCACCACTTTGCCCGTGTCGGCCCCTAATCGGTGCAGTCGTCTCGAATTTCCTGCAAAAGAAGATCAAGTTGGCCGAACGGATCGTCATCCGCTGTTGCGACACCGGCACTGTCGCTTGAGGGCTGGCCATGCCATTCGGCTTCAACGCTGCAAAGCCGATCAGCCAGTCCAGCCAGTCCACGCAGTTTGTGTTCTCGCTCCAGCACCTCAAGCAGAGCGGGCATTCGGGTCGACACAGCGCGCAAGTTTCGGCGCAGGTCGGCCTGCGTGCGCCCTTGCTGCTTCAACCAGTCCTTCAGCAGCAGAGTGAGATCCGCTTCAAATTCAGGGGTCCAGCCAGACATTGATCAGCGATTTAGTTCAGCGATTCAGTGCGCCAGGGGAAACCAGCGATCCAGTTTGCGTCGAGCCCGCATCCGGATTGCTGGAGTGACGTGATTGCTCCACAAACCAACCATGGCCGTAAGCGCCACCAGATCATCACTGAAACCGGCCACCGGCAGCAGGTCTGGAATCAGGTCGGCTGGCATCAGGAGGTAGCTCAGGGCAGCGAGCATCGTCAGCCGTGCGGCTGAGGGTGTCTCGGGGTCAAGCATCAACTCCAGGGCTTCCAGGGCTGGGGCGGCAAGACCTCTGCCGGCCCGTTGCAACAGGCGCCGCAGCAGGGTTTCGTCGATCACCTCCCGTTCAAGCACGTCGGCTTCAACGGTGGTACGCGCAGCATGGTCAGTCATGCAAGGGAACCGGTTGGACCCACTCTCCCCAGTTCCTTCGCAGGACGCCAGCGGGGCGGGCCGATGTTCAGGGTGTGGATTCCACGAGTCCGCTCTGAAGTCCCGTCTTGCGCAGTTTGCGCAGGGCCCGCTGCACCACCTGACGGCAATACTCCCGTGAACAGTTCATATGGCGAGCCACTTCAGCGAGAGTGCGCCATTCGTTGGTGCCATCCAGCCCAAAGCGCAGGGTTACGACGGTGTGTTCTTTCGGGGTGAGATTGGCTTTGGCCAGCAAGGACCAGACCGATGCGGTGCGTTCATCGATCTCGGCCCGTTCCATCGGCGGTAGCTCCTCGCTGGGCAGCACATCCACCAGCTCGGAGGGATCCGATTTTGATTTCACAACACCCTGCAGGCTCACGGTGACGCTGCGCAGTTCACAGGCCAGCAGATCTTCCACCTCAGCGATGGGGATCTCCATGAACTCCGCCAGTTGTTCACCGCTGGGGCTGAGGCCGTTTCGCTGCATCAAGCGTGCCTTGGCGGCCCGCAATTTGGTGAGCTTTTCGTTCACATTCACGGGAATGCGAATCGTGCGGCTTTGGGTGGAGAGCGCTCGGTTCAGGCCCTGCCGAATCCACCAGTAGGCATAGGTGGAGAAACGATGGCCGCGGGTGGGGTCGTATTTCTCGACGGCACGGGTCAGGCCCAGGGTTCCCACCTGAATCAGATCGAGCAGATCCAGACCTTTGCCCTGATAACGCTTGGCTAGATTGACAACAAGACGAAGGTTGGACGTAATCATCTGATTTTTGGCCCGTTCGCCACGGCGAATCACACCTTTTTCTTCATCGCTGTACTCACAGGCTGGGCCACTGCCGCCAGCCAGATGACAGCGTTCTGTGATGGCGACCATCGCCTGAACCTTTCTCCCCATCATGAGTTCCTGCTCTGGAGTGAGCAGTTGATGGCGACCAATTTCGCCGAGAAAAGCACTCAGAGAACTCGTCATGATGGCGATACGGCTGAATTGAACCTAGAACCAAAGTGTTTTTTTCTGGTGGTCATAATAAAGACTCCCGAATTAATACTTTGTGCGCTATTTCACTCTTTCTTCTTGTTGATGAAGTGAATCTTTCATTGTTAATTCAATTGGGTGGCTAAGGTCGCCGCACCTTCCTCTGCTTCGCCCATGCCCCTGGCCGTCGCTCTCACGTCCGACATCGCCAAAAACGCTGGCGTTGCCTACGTTCACTACCTCAGTTTCATGCTCTGTTTTGGCGCCCTGGTGCTGGAGCGGAAGCTGATCAAAGCTGATCCCAATCGCCAGGAAGCCACGGCGATGGTGATCACCGACATCGTTTATGGCATCGCTGCCCTGGCTCTTCTCGTGAGTGGAATCCTGCGGGTGATCCACTTCGGCCAGGGAGCTGAGTTTTACACCCAGAATCCGTTGTTCTGGTGGAAGGTTGGCTTGTACCTCTCGGTAGGGGGTCTGTCGCTTTACCCCACGATCACCTACATCCTCTGGGCGATTCCGCTGCGCAAGGGTGAGCTGCCGAAGGTGAGCGAAGCTCTCGCGACCCGTCTGGCTTGGATCATCAACGTTGAATTGGTGGGCTTCGCCAGCATCCCCTTGATGGCGACCCTGATGGCCCGTGGTGTTGGTCTTCCCGCCTCCTGATGCAGCCCGAGCTCTGTCCTCCACAACAGCAGGTTCGAACGTTGCAGGTGGCTTTGGAACGCCAGGCTCCAGGCCTGCGGCCGGGCTATGCCTCGTCCATCGCCAGCACCTCTTTGGGCCCGCCGGTGTTGAAGCACTGGTGCATCTGGATTCAGCCCGCTTCTGCCACACCAGCCAACCGTTGGGACCAACGCTGGCTTGATCAGGTCTCCTCGGCGCTGACCACCTGGGGCGCACTGGTTCCTCTCACGCTGGTGACCAGTCCTGAACAGGCCAACGTCTTGATTCATCGGCAGCGTCCGGCCCGTCGCCAGGTGGCTGGGGTGTGGCGGGCCAGCAACGGACGCACACAACTTCAGGTTGTGGACGTGCAGCGGCAGGGCCGCCGAAGGCTTGAGCCCCGGGTGAAGGTGATGGTGTCACCAGGGCTTCGGGCTGATGCATTGCAGGCCACGGCCCTGCACGAACTGGGCCACGCCTTCGGGCTCTGGGGCCACAGTTCTGAGCCCACCGATGTCATGGCGATTAGCCAAGGTGAACGTCCGGTGTTGGTGCCATCGGAGCGGGATCGCCTCACGTTGGCCTGGGTGATGGAGCAGACCACCCGTTTCGGTTCGACGTTTCGAAGGCCCAACGAACCGGCCGAATCCGAATCACCTGAGTGACGTCACCATTCGGGCGCGGCATGCTGCCGGCAGTCGTGGTCGATCCATGAACCTGATTCGTTCTCTGGCGCTGGCCGGCCTGCTGGTGAGCCTGGTGGGCTGTCGTTCCAACAACAGCCTGCCCCAGCAGGACCCACAGGTTCGGGAACCGATTCGGATCCAGCTAGACGGCAGCAATCCAGCAGCTAGTGAAGGTGTGTTGGATCGTGCTGAGGGACCGTTGCGTTTCACCGTTGGCCATGGTCGCCATGGCATCGGTTGTGAAGGCACCATCTTTGAAGAGGGTGTTACGCCGCTCGGAACGTTTCAGGTCAACGCGATCCTCAGCAACGACCGCTTCGAGATGAATCCCTCCCTGGTGGAGCAATCTGGAAAAACAGAGGAGGAGTTGCGCGAGAGCCTCTTCACCAACATGAACTCCATCGACTTCAAAGGTGATGGAGAAACCGGTGAATACGGCATCGGTTACATCAGCCTGGCTCCTGTGCCGGCCACAGATCAGCCCTTTCGCTTTAACACCTACGACGGTGTCTTCCGCTGGTACAGCTTCGCCATTCATGGCACCAATGATGAGTCCAGGATCGGCAAAGCGGTGACTGGCGGTTGCATCAACACCGGTCGACTCACCATGGGGGTGTTGTTGGACACCGTGGAGCTTGGCGATGAAGTGGTGATCAGCAGCGACAGCCCCTGCCTGCCTTAGTGCCGGCGCGGGGCACCCCGTCGCGCTGCCAGCACTTCCTGCACCTGTCGCCAGCTCACGCCGTGGTGGGCCAGGGCCACCTGCATGTGGAAGACGATGTCTGCAGCCTCCCCGGCGATCTCGGCGGCGTTGTCGTCTTTGCAGGCCATCACGAATTCAGCACTCTCCTCCCCGATTTTCTTGAGGATGCTGTTGTCTCCCCCCGCCAGCAGCTTGTTGGTGTAACTGCCTTCCTCCGGTTGCTCGCGTCTCCCCTCGATCACCCTGAACAATTCGGTGCAGGCATCCGTTGGCGGAGCTAAAGCCTCTGCTCCTCCTGCAGATCGAGCATCGCTGTTTTCGTAAAAACAGCTGCGGGAACCGGTGTGGCAGGCCACATCCCCTGCCTGCTCCACGGTCACCAGCAGCACGTCGGCATCACAGTCGTAGCGGATCTCCCGCATCGTCTGGATGTGGCCGCTGGTGCCCCCCTTGTGCCAAAGCTCCTGGCGTGAACGGCTCCAGTAATGCACCTCACCGCTGCGCAGGGTTGCTTCAATCGCGTCCCGGTTCATCCAGGCCACCATCAGCACAGCACCGTCCAGCCAGTCCTGGGCCACAGCTGGAATAAGCCCCGCTTCGTTAAAACGGAGTTGGTCAATGAAGGCGGGGCTGAGGGGCTGCATCAGGCCTCGGACATTCGGGCAACGCCTGAATCTTCCCGCAGCGTGCTCCATTCCGTGTTTTCACCCCTTGCTCGTTTCTCCGACCCCCTACAGCTGCACCAAAGCCTTCAGCGGCTATCCCTGCTGTCACCGGCAGTGGCGCCACCAAGGCCATTGCCGCTTCGTGCATGGGTACAGCCGCAGTTTCAACCTCTGGTTCGCCGCAACGGAGCTGGATGCCTGTGGTTTTGTTGTTGATTTCTCCAGCCTTCGCCCCTTCGAACAACGCTTGCGGCAGCAGTTCGACCACACCTTTCTGGTCAATGTCGACGATCCACTGCTGGCGGAATGGCAGCGGCTGCACGATCTCGAGGCCATTGATCTCCGTGTGATGGAAAACGTGGGCATGGAGGCCACGGCGGCCTTGATCTGGACCTGGGCCAACGAGCTGCTGCAGGAGCGGGATGGTGGTCGCACCTGTTGCTACGCCGTGGAGGCGAGGGAGAACAGCAGTAATGCGGCCACGTACAGCGCGGTTCCCTCTTGGTTTTCAGCGCAGGGCTAACGCGTCCGATTCCAGCTCCACGCTGATCGCTTGTCCCTCGCTGTAACGACCCGCCAGGATCGCCTTGGCAATGGGTGTCTCCAGTTCGCGTTGTACAGCCCGTTTGAGCGGTCGTGCCCCGTAGACGGGGTCATATCCGGCGTTGGCGAGCCAGTCGGCGGCCCCATCACTCAGGCTGAGCTCCAGCTTGCGCTCAGCCAGCCGTTGGCGCAGACGTTCCACCTGGAGGGTGACGATCTGGCGCAGTTCCTCCCGCCTGAGGCTGTGGAAAATGATCTGATCGTCGAGGCGATTGAGGAATTCCGGCCGGAAGTGGGCCCGGAGAGCTTCATTCACCCGGCTTTCCATCGCTCCATGCTGCTCGGGATCGCCGGCCAGCTCAAGGATCGACTGGCTGCCGATGTTGCTGGTGAGAATCAGCACGGTGTTGGTGAAGTCCACGGTGCGGCCCTGCCCATCGGTGACGCGACCGTCATCGAGGATCTGCAGCATCACGTTGAAGACATCCGGGTGGGCTTTCTCCACCTCGTCGAACAGGATCACGGCGTAGGGCCGACGGCGTACCGCTTCGGTGAGCTGGCCACCAGCCTCATATCCCACGTAGCCGGGAGGCGCACCGATCAAACGGCTCACGGTGTGCTTCTCCATGTACTCCGACATGTCGATGCGCACCATGGCGTCATCGCTGTCGAACAGCCGGTTGGCGAGCGCTTTGGAGAGTTCCGTCTTGCCGACACCGGTGGGGCCGAGAAACAGGAAGCTGGCGATGGGGCGGTTCGGATCGCTCAGACCAGCCCTGGACCGTTGAATTGCATCCGCGACGGCGGTAACGGCCTGGTGCTGGCCGATCACCCGCTGATGCAGGTCATCCTCTAGCTGCAGCAGCTTTTCCATTTCGCTCTGCACCAGCCGCGCCACAGGGATTCCGGTCCACTTGGCGATCACCTCGGCGATGTCGTCTTCACTCACCTCCTCCCGCAGCAAGCCTTTCTCGCCAGGCTCCTCTGAGGCGATTTGGGCTTCCTGCTCGAGCAACTGCTTCTGCAGCGAGGCCAGGGTGCCGTATTCCAGTTCCGCCGCTTTGTTGAGGTCGTAGCTGCGTTTGGCCTGTTCCACCTGCAGCTGCACCCGTTCGATCTCCTCTTTGAGCGACGACAGCTCATCGATTGCGCCTTTCTCCTGCTGCCATTGGGCATTCAGAGAACTTTGCTGTTCGCCCAGGTCCGCTAGCTCCCGTTCGATCCGTTGCAGCCGTTCTTGACTGGCACTGTCGGATTCACGGCCGAGGGAGAGCTTCTCCATCTCCAGCTGCAGAATCTTGCGATCGATTTCATCGATCTCCTCCGGTTTGGAGGTGATCTCCATCTTCAGGCGAGCGGCTGATTCATCCACCAGATCGATTGCCTTGTCGGGCAGAAAGCGATCGGCGATGTAGCGGCTGCTCAAAACAGCCGCCGCCACCAGGGCACTGTCGGCGATGCGGACGCCGTGGTGCACCTCGTAACGCTCTTTCAGACCCCGCAGGATTGAAATCGTGTCTTCCACAGTGGGTTGATCCACCAGCACCTGCTGGAAGCGTCGCTCTAGAGCAGGGTCTTTTTCGATGTGCTGGCGGTGCTCGTCGAGGGTGGTTGCGCCAATGCAGCGCAGTTCCCCCCGGGCCAGCATCGGCTTGAGCAGATTGCTGGCATCCATCGCTCCACCGGTGGCTCCAGCGCCTACCACCGTGTGGATTTCATCGATGAACAGCACGATCTGGCCTTCCGAGGAGGTGACCTCTTTGAGCACAGCTTTGAGCCGCTCCTCGAACTCACCGCGGTATTTCGCACCGGCGATCAGGGCACCCATGTCGAGGGCGATCAGCTGACGGTTCTGCAAGGCCTGGGGCACATCGCCATTCACGATTCGCTGCGCCAGACCTTCAACAATGGCGGTCTTTCCGACTCCTGGTTCGCCGATCAGCACGGGGTTGTTTTTGGTGCGCCGGCTGAGGATTTGGATGGTGCGCCGGATCTCTTCGTCGCGACCGATCACAGGGTCCAGCTTGCCTTCACGGGCTGCTGCCGTCAGGTCCCGTCCGTACTTCTCAAGCGATTCATAGGTCCCTTCCGGGTTCTGATCGGTCACCGTCTGGTTGCCTCGCACAGCTGTAATGGCTTCTTTGAGTTTGCTGGTGTCAACGCCCGCCTGGCTGAGCAGTTGCCTGCCGCAGCGGTCATCGTCGGCCAAGGCCAGCAACAGATGTTCGATGGCGATGTAGCTGTCACTGAATCCATCGCGGGCTGTTTCGGCTCGATCCAGGCAGCTGTTGAGCGATCGTCCCAGAAAAACGGATTCCGGTGGAGAGCCAAGACTGGGCTGCTGCCTTAGATGGCTGTCGACGGCCGCCTGGAACGTGCCAACGTCGACCCCTGCTTTGCTGAGAATGCGTCCAGCCAGACCGTTCTGCTGCAACAGCGCAAGCAGCAGATGCTCCGTTTCAAGTTGCTGATGCTTGGCGCTCTGCGCCAGTTGCTGGGCGGCGACGATGGCGGCCCAGGCTTGTTCAGTGAACTGTTCCGCCGTGGGTTGCATCTCGGATGCGTTTCAAACTGGGTTCACCGTATGGGGCTTGTTCCGTCTTCAGTGGGGGCAAACCGAAGCCTTTGGATCGGTCCTCACTCCAGGGGGCGGCAAACCGGGGCGTCTTTTTAGAGTTTGCCGAACTTTTGATGCCAATGCCTGATCAGCCGCTGGTGGATTCCCTCGTGCAGCAGGGCTTGGCCCTCGCTGCAACGGCTGGCGGTGAGCTGGAACGCAGCTGTTGGATGGTGGTGCATGAGCACCACCACGGGGTGAAACCCACGGAGTACGACATCCGGGAAATCGACGAGGACCTCTATCTGGCTGTGTTGCAGGCGGCCAAGCAGGCCTAGTCCGCTGCTTAATCAGCCGTTGAGCAGTTCACGCAGAAGAGCACGGTGAGAGTTTTCGGCTTCGATGGTCTCCCGCATCTCTTTGGGAAGGCGGGCCTCCAGGATGTCCTGCTTTTTCATCTCAGTGGCGTAGCGGATGCTGAACTCGCTGAAGCGATTGAGATAAGGCGTGGCGGTCTCTGGGGTGAAGGCAATCACCTCCAGGGCATGTTTGAAGTGGAGATAGGAAACGGTCCATTCGACCAGTGCGTCAAAACTATGGAGGCCAAGCGGGTTGTCAGGGAGTGTCATCGCTGCATCGCCCATGGGTTCAACCAAAACCCTCGGCCTTGGCCTGGGCCGTCAGGCCTCTCAATTGGCCGTTGAGCAGGGCATCGCGTTCACGGTCTGCTCCCACATGGGGGGCGATCTCCACCCCAGCGGTCTTCATGGCCTGCATCGCTGCAGCTTCCTCTGCTGAGCCCGTGTCACTGCTGAGATAACGCTCCACGGCCGCAGCTCCTGGGGTGTCCGCGGCAAAGTAAACCGTTCCCGGACCACGCCGTTCGATCGTTTGTCGTCGCTGCCGCCGGCGCTGCTGCACGCTCGCCCAGAGCCGGCCTTGATTGGCGGTCATGAAGGCGTTCAGATCGGCGGCATCGGTGTCTTCTGCCAGGGCCATGCTGGTGCCGTCGATGAAATCACTGAGCAGGGTGACAACGGCCATCAGGACTGTGGTGATTGAGACGGTGGTGATTGAGAGGGTGTTGGTTGGAAAGAGTGCTGGATCCGGCTGGTTTCGAACCAGCGGGTGATGGCTGATTCCCGGGCGTCGTCGCAAAGATCCCGCTGGATCACATTGAACCCATGGCGGCGTGCCAGGGCTAACAGTTGATCGTCATTACTGCATTGGGCCGCATCGCGCCGCAAGCCCTGGTGATGCTCCACAGCCCGCAGAAAATCTCGAAGAGCTTCACGACTCATCGCCTGGACCAGCCCAATTCGGCCCGTTGTTCGACATAGGTGGCCACCGCAATGATGTCCTCTTCACTCAGTTTGTCGGCATAGCTGGGCATGGCGTTTAGCCCATCCTCGATCTCATGCTCCAGGGCCTCCAGCGGGGAACTGGAGTAGGCCTCCACATGGTTGTTCAAGTCGCTGATTTTCAGTGTTCGGTTGGCGCGGATCACATTGCCGCCCCCCATGTGACAAGCCGCACAGTTGCTGTTGAAAATCTGCTCGCCTCGCTCCAAAGCAGCGCCGTCGACCGCCATTGCCGGCGCAGACAGCAGACCTGCCGCGCCAACGATCAACAGCAACGTCAGGATCAGACCTGATACGCGTGCCATCGCAACCCCTTCAATGCCCCAAGGTATCCATCGTTGCCAACAAAAAAAAGAACCCTGAGCTGTGGTTGATACACAGCTCAGGGTTATGAGTTGAGTTTGAAGTTTCCGGTGATTTCGTGAGAAATCCTGGTATCACTCAACGATCACTTTGCCGACCATGCCAGCACCACGGTGGGGCTCGCAGTAGAAGTCGTAGGTGCCAGCGGTAGCGAAGGTTTCTTCCCAAGCTTCGCCGGGGTTGAAGGCGAGATCGGAATGGCTGTACTCATCGTGGCCCTCGAAAACAGCGTTGTGAGGAGCCAGTTTGTTGTTGACGAACTTGACGGTGTCGCCAGCCTTGATGTTCACGGTGGCGGGCTCAAAGGCGAGCATGCCGCCGTCGGTGCCGAGCTTCACTTCAACGGTGGCGGCTTGAGCACTGCCGACGTTGAGGCCGATCAGCATCAGGAATGCGCAGCAAGCAGCTGCAATGGTGCGGATCACGGAGCGCATGAAAGTGCTAGGTCGATACAAAGACCTTACGCGCGGGTCTAGGGGTTCCGCGATTGGGTAGGCCGGAATCGCTAAGAACTGTTGCCAAGTCAGGGGCATGACTGCTGCCACCGAAACGTTCCGGCTGCGTCACCGGGTCGTGAATGAAGTGGCGTTGTCGAATGCTGAACCGGTCCCAGGCATTCACTTCGATTGGCAGAACGTGGATCAGCGTCTCGATCAGCCATGGCCAGAGAGGAATGCCAGGGGTTCGGGCCACACCACGCCATCGGCAGAGCGTTTTCACGGTGTCGTTCACCGAGATCGCTGGTTGCCCCATCACCACTCGGCGCAGGGCGCCTTGCCCAGGTTCACGGTTCGGTTCATGGGGGCGTGTGGCCAACAGACCACAGATGCGGGCGATGTCTTCGGCATGGATGAAGTGGAAGCTCGCATCCACCCGAAGCCAACGGGCCAGCCAGAGCCAACGGCTGGCTTCAGCCAAACCCTCGGTGAGGTAACTGGTGGGGAAGGGGCTGGTGCCGTCAACCCGTCCGCCGAATACCAAGGTGGGAAACACCGCGACGATTTTGCTGGCCAGGTGGTGCTGCTCAAGATCCCTGAGGCAGCGAGCCTTGGTTTGGATGTATTCCGTGCCGTAGGCCAGCGCTTCAGGCAGGGGGCGCAGGTGCCGATCGAGCACGCTGGCCGTTGAGAAATAAATGATCTGCTCCAGCTTGCTGGGATCCAGAAGAGCCAGCATCCGTTTCACCGCCACCACATTCACCTGCTCGGCCCGCTCGGGGTCACCCCAGGCAGTGGCGGTGTGAATTACCCGGTTCACCGATGCCAGCTCCTGGGCAAAACGGTCGGTGTCCCGCAGGTCCCCCACCAAAAGGCGGATACGAGGATGGTCTGCTGGAACAGCGGTGAGTTTGGCGGGGTCCCTCAGCCAGAGCAGCAGCTCCGCATCGGAGTGGTCCAGCAGCCATCGGGAGATGTACTGACCGACGCATCCACTGGCGCCGGTCACCAGGATGCGGGTCAAACGACAGCCCCGAGACGGTCCATCACGCTCTTGCCGGACCGGAAGAAGGCTTCACCGTTCTCTTCCGGAGTACCCGGAAGGATTCCGTGGCCGAGGTTGAGGATGTGCTTCCGGCCGCGGGCCTTGCGCACGCAGTCATCGATGCGGGCCTCAATCGCCTCCGGGGTGCCGAACAGAAGGCCGGGATCCACATTGCCCTGAACACCGATGTGCTCCGGCAGACGTGCCAGGGCTTCAGCCATGTCCACGGTCCAATCCAGAGAAATGATGTCAACACCAGTGTTGGCCATCCGCTCGATCACGCCGGCACTGCCGGAGATATAGAGGATGAAGGGGGTGTCGGGGTGCGTCTGCTTGACCAGATCCACCACCTTTTTCTGATAGGGCGCAGCGAAGGTGTCGTAGTCCGCCGGGCTTAGTTGACCAGCCCAGGAATCAAACATTTGCACCACCTGGGCGCCGGAATCAATCTGATAACGCAGGTAATTGGCGATCGACTCTGCAAAGTGGTCGAGCAGCTTGTGCAGGATCTCGGGTTCGCGGAAGGCCATGGCCTTGATCACCGCGTAGTTCTTGCTGCTCTTGCCCTCCACCACGTAGGCAGCCAGGGTCCAGGGGGCACCAACGAATCCGAGGACAGCTGCTTCGTTGCCAACGCTTTGTCGGAGACGACCCAGCACCTCACCCACAAAAGGCATTGATTCGGCTGGGTTCAGCGGGCGCAGAGCATCCACCTGGGCCATGCTCCGGATTGGATCGCCGATCTGGGGGCCTTTGCTCTCGATGATGTCGAATTCAATTCCCATCCCCGGCAGGGGCGTGAGGATGTCCGAGAACAGGATCACGCCATCGGGCTTGAAGGCGTGAAACGGCTGCATGGAGATCTCATAGGAGAGATCGGGGTTTTCGGAACGCTCACGGAAGCTGGGGTACTTGTCCCGTAGATCCCGGTAGATCTTCATGTAGCGACCGGCTTGGCGCATCATCCACACCGGAGGACGCTCCACCGATTCACCTCGCGCAGCACGCAGGAGCAGGGGTAAAGAGTCGCTCATCAAGCCCGGTCAGGTCAGCCGAAAACCTACCCGAATCCAGGCCTTGGCTAGAGCTTTACCCCCTCTTTGTCATCACGTTCGTCACACGATGTTGTCCGGAACGCTGCTGCTCAGGCTGCGTTTCGGGTCGTGCTTGAACACCATCAGGCTCAGCGGCGGCAGGCAGAGGTCCAGGGAGTTCTCGTAGCCGTGGATGCCCCACTCGTCTGTTGGTTTGCCGCCCATGTTGCCGAGGTTGCTTCCGCCGTACTTCGCTGCATCGGAGTTGAAGATCTCCTCGTAGAAGCCGGAGAGGGGAACGCCCACGCGGTAGTGGGAGTGGCTTTGGGGCGTGAAGTTCGCCACCACCACCAGCCAGGTGCCGCTGGCACTCTCCCGACGCATGAAGCTGATCACGGAGTGGCGGTTGTCGTTGCAATCGATCCACTGGAAGCCGAACTGGTCGAAGTCGTCCCGCCAGAGGGCCGGTTCTGCCTTGTAGAGAACGTTGAGATCATCCACCAACCGCTGGATGCCCTTGTGGGGCTCGTAGTTGAGCAGATCCCACTCCAGATCCCCCCAAACATTCCATTCAGCGCGCTGGCCGAACTCCATCCCCATGAAGATCGTCTTCTTGCCGGGGTGCGTCCACATGTAGGCCAGCAACGCCCTGGTGTTGGCGTACTTCTGCCAGTCATCTCCCGGCATTTTGTGCAGGAGATGGCTTTTGCCGTGCACCACTTCATCGTGGCTCAGCGCAAGCATGAAGTTCTCGGTGTAGGTGTACCAGATCGAGAAGGTGATGTTGTTCTGGTGGAACTGGCGGAACCACGGGTCCAGCTCGAAGTAATCGAGCATGTCGTGCATCCAACCCATGTTCCATTTGAGGTTGAACCCGAGACCGCCGCTATCCGTGGGCTGCGTCACCATCGGCCAGGTTGTTGATTCCTCTGCGATGGAGAGGGCGCCTGGGAAGTGCTGGAACAGCACGTGGTTGGCCTGCTGAAGGAAACGCACAGCTTCGGTGTTCTCCCGACCGCCGTTCTCGTTGGGGAGCCATTCCCCATCGGGGCGCAGGTAGTCGCGGTAGAGCATCGAGGCCACGGCATCCACGCGGATGCCATCGATGTGGAACTGCTCGAACCAGAAGATGAGGTTGGCAACAAGGAAGTTACGAACCTCGTTACGGCTGTAATTGAAGATCAGCGTTCCCCATTCCTTGTGTTCCCCGATCCGGGGATCACTGTGTTCATAGAGGTGTTCGCCATCAAAGAAGGCCAAGCCATGGGCATCCTTCGGAAAATGGCCCGGAACCCAGTCGATGATCACACCGATGCCTTCGGCGTGGCAGCGATCCACAAACGCTCGGAATTCGTCAGGCGTTCCATAGCGGCTGGTGGGTGCATACCAACCCGTTACTTGATAGCCCCAGGAGCCATCGAAGGGGTGTTCGGTGATCGGCATCACCTCGATGTGGGTGAATCCCCTTTCCTTCACATAAGGAATCAGGCGATCGGCGAGCTCTGCGTAGGTGAGCAGCCGAGCGCCAGGCTTCATCTCCGCCGCGGGTACGGGCGGGCGAGGGGTGCCGTCGGGTTGTATCCAGGGCTCTTCCGCTGAGGCGTGAATCCAGCTGCCCAGGTGCATTTCATACACCGAGATCGGTTGATCGAGCGCGTTGCTGCTGTCGCGCTTCTGCATCCAGCCCTGATCGGACCACTGAAATCCGCCCAGACGAGCCACAACGGAGCTGTTGTCCGGGCGAACCTCGTGCTGGAAGCCGTAAGGATCAGCCTTTTGGTAGCAGTGGCCGTCTTGGGTACGGATTTCGTACTTGTAGAGATGTCCCTCCTCGAGTCCGGGAATGAACAGTTCCCAGATCCCCCCAACTCGCTGCTGCATGGGGTGGTGACGTCCGTCCCAGGAGTTCAGATCTCCGATGACGGAGACGCTCAGAGCATTGGGAGCCCAAAGGCAGAACATCACACCAGTGATGCCTTCACGCTCGGTGAGGTGGGCACCCATCTTTTGCCAGATGTGGTGATGGTTGCCCTCAGCAAACAGGTGGCGATCCATTTCGCCCATCCATTCACCACGGAAGGCCCAGGGATCGTTCTGTTCGTGCACGATCCCGCCGCGTTCAACCCTGACCCTGTAGGTGCAGCCAGGATCTCTGTTGAGCTGTGCCTCGAACACCCAGGGGTGGTTCGGGGTGGTCATGGCGATCTCTTCGCCAGCCTGAAGAAGGGTGACCGTTTGGGCTTCCGGCATCCACATCCGCACGGTCCAACCCTGCTCTGAGGGTTGAGGACCAAGCACCGCAAACGGGTGGTCATGGCGACAATTCGCCAACCGTTCGCCGTCCTGCACCATCCAGTCGAGGACTGCGGCGACACCCATGGGAGATCTGAGAATTGGGCGCGATGTTAAGCCTGTTTTACGAAACAGATCCGTTGATGATCAGACGAAGTCTCGGGAAATGTCGACGTTGATGATCCGACCGCTTTCGTCAAAGATCACAAACAGGTTGGTTGTGGCCTTGCCGAAGGCAACTGCCACCAGCACGAGCTGCTGATCGCCGCCTTGATGGGCGATCACGGCGTCTTTGACCTTGCGGAACCCGCCTGACACCTGGCTGAGCTTGGTCCATTTGCGCTCCAGGTCGCCCGGGGCTAGCTCTTCCTGCAGCTGCAGGGACATCTTGGATCGCGCTGCAACCCAGCGTCCTGCCGCTAGGTCGCGGGTGAAGTCGAGGGCTGTTGTCTCGATCGGTTGGATCTGTTCGGTCCACTTCCAGGCGAGCAGCTTGCCGTCCTCATCCAGCACCATCAGCATCCCTTCATCACCGGATGCAGTGGTCACCACAGCGTCAACGGTTGTCGTGTTGTAGCCAGGGATCACGCTGACGACGCGGGTTGCATTAATGGCCACGCGTTGGTCCAGGCGTGCCTGGACGCTCTTCACATCAACACTGACCTGAACCGGGGCGGCGAGAGCGTCATGCATGACGTCTCCTTGGCGGTTTTTGAGCGCCTCCAGCAGCAGTTCAGCCGCCGCTGTCGCTTGGGCAGGACTGAGTTCGGTTCTGGTGAGTTGCTCCGCTGCTGCGGGACTGATCAACCCCATGGGAGCTGACAGAGCGATGGCCAGCAGAGCAGCGGAGAGCTTCAAACCACAAACGATCAGTCGAGCTTCAGTCTGCCGGAATCAAAGGGGTTCAGCTGCAGGGTGGAGTCAGTAAGTTCCAGTGTCAGCGTCACCACACGATGCTCTGGGCTTGGTGCTCCGCAGGGCACGGCGTCGTGGCCCGGGTTGACGCCAATGGCGGGCCAAGCTGCTGCGGCAACGGAGATCCGCAGTCGATCGCCTTTGGCCAGGGTCGCGTGCAGCGGCTGGAGGGTCACGGTGCGTCTGGCCGGCTGCAACGCCTCCTCTCCTCGAACCCGCACGATTCCCGTGCTCAGTTGTTCAACGCTGTTGGCGTCCGCAGGCAGGCGCGACAGGCTGATACACAGATCAAATCCGGGCTGGTCCGCCTCGGCGTTCAGCAGCAGCAACGGTTGACCCGACAGAAGAAGCTCGTCAACCAGGGTTGGAGAGGTGAAAGTCGCGACGTCGCTGCGTTGATCGACGGCCATGCGGTCCGCGGGGCCAGGGGTTATCCCAAGGTGTCCACCGATGGCCGGGACCGGTCGCCAGGGGTCATGCACGATGACCACGCTTCCCTCTCCTTCCCCATCCGCCACGAGGGCACCCTCGCTCGGATCGATGCAGGCCAGTCCATGGCTCCTCAGACCCCATGACGCCGGCCCGCTGGTGCCGGGTGCGGGGATCGCGTCCCACTGATGCTGTGTGATGTTCCAGAGCTGGTGGTTGGGCTTCGGCTCCTGCAGGGGGCGCTTCTGCAGATGCTGTTGGAAAAACTGCAGCATCAGCTGTTGGGTTTCCGGCCACCACTCCAGGTGAGTGGCCGGCCCAATGTGAAGGGATGGCTGGCCGCCGGCGACCTGGCTGCGATGCCAGAGGTCCAAAAGACCCACCAAATGCGGATCCCACCATCCACCGATCAACAGCATCGGCCGTTGAAGCCAGCTCTCCGGGGGGCGATGAACCATCCACTGCTGATCGTTGTTGGGGTCGCTTTGTAACCAGCGCAAGGCCATGCCATCGGGGTCATGGCGTCGCAGCAGTGAAAGCCCGTCCCGCAGATAGTGGTTCTCCTCCAGGCTGCGGCGGATCTCCAGCCAAGCCGTTGCATCTCCGCGTCGCTGGGCCTGGAGGGCGGCGAGCTGGAGCCCCCAGCCAAGGCCCAGGTGCCACCAGTGGGCACCGCCCTCACAACTCCAGTGGCGTCGTTCGTCCAACCCGGTCATTGCTGGGGCGGTGCAATCCGGTGGTGGGGCTGACTCAGCGGCAGTGAGCTGGGTCAGTCCCTGATACGAAAACCCGTAGACCCCCAAGCGACCATTGCATTCCGGCAGCTGCCGCACCCAAGCGTGGGTAGCGCTGGTGTCGGCTGTTTCCTGACCAAACCCTCCGAAGCTGCCTTCCGACTCCCCTTGTCCCCGTACGTCTTGAACGACCACCAGGAATCCATGGGAGGCCCACCAGCTGGGGTGGGCGTAGGTGACGGTTGAGGCGATGCGGTTTCCGTAGGGCTGCCGCATCAGCAGGGCAGGCCAGGGACCTTCACGATTGGGATGCCAAAGCCGTGACTGCAGCACGACGCCATCGGACAGGGTGAGTGCCGCAGGGCGGCAGGCAATTCCGCTTGTCTCAGCGGACATCGTCGCAATGCATCCCCACCGTGTAGGTCATGAGAATTTCTGCATCCTGAAAACTCAGGTTCTCACTGGCAGCGACCTGGTTGATGTACGCCTTGGAGAACGGCGACCGGCCGTTGGCGTTCATCTGCCGGAACGTGCGGCACATTGCCTTCGCCTTTTCAGGATTGCGCTTGACGCTGTTGAGCAAATCCGAGTCAGCGGCAACCACGAGCAAAGGTGACCCGAGCAGGGCCAGTGCGACCAGAGCCGTGCGTAGGAGTTTCAAGCTCATACACGGTTCATACGCAGGATTGGATGCCAAGGCAGGGCTGCTGGGGTCAGTTCCCCAGTTGCCTGGCGCGTCGGATCCAATCGCCGGCCACCTGCAGATCCACCACGACAGGCCGTTTGGTTCCAAGGCTGCGCTCCAGCCGCCCGGTCTGGCGGACGAGACGTTCGGGGGTGCATGCCGCCAGAGCAGCGGGTGTGGCAATGCCCGCATGCATCAGCAGCGCGGCGTCCTGGGGAGGCAAATCCAAACTGCAGACCAAGTTGGCCATGCCCCTCAGCCGTTTCAGGTTTCGGGCCGAAGCCTGGCCACTGCGAGCGAGTTGGCTTAGCTGCACATCTGTTAAGTCACAGATGCTGGACCAGCGGTTGATGCCGGCCCGATCCAGTTCCTGTTTTTCCCTGCGAAACGACTGGGGGAGCTCCTTAATCGCGTCGTTGAAGTCCGGCATCAACGCAAGGTCTTGCTCACCTCGCCCAGGATGACGGGGCGTCCAAGCCCATCGCCCTCCGCCTGGATGCCCCGCAACCGCACCAGCACAGTGCTGCTGGACCGACCGGAGCCGCGCAGGTTGCCCTCCAATTGCTCCAGGGTGGCTTGAACTGTGGTTGGGGCCAGGTCGGCGGGAACCTGCGCCACTACGAGGTCGTTGCCGTTGTCGAACACGATCGGTGCACGTACCGCACCCTCCACCACTACTGGCGGTGTGTAGCTCACGCCGAACGCCCAGCAACTCACGGCCAGCAGCAGGGTGAAGCTGCTCACACCGACCAGCCGAAACCGAATGCCCCAATTGGTCAGGAAGGCAACGGCTGTCAGCGCTCCGAGCCCAAGTCCAGACCAACCAAGCCAAGGAGCGGCAGTAAGCAGCAGCTGATCGAAGGACATTGGGTCTGGTGGACTGAAAACAGTCTCCTTATATTGCGCGAGATTCCGGGGTGACCGCCGCGTCTGATGGGGAAAACGCGGCGCAGGACCTTGTTGGTTGCTGGAAGTTTCGTTCTGATAGGGGGTGGAGCCGCAGGCTTAATCGCCCTTGACCGTGCTGCGGAACGCGTCCTGAGCCGCGTGCGCCCTGGTTTGGAGCGCACGCTTTCGGGTCCTCTGGGCCACAAAGTGGACATTGGTCCCTACGAGGGACTTCGCCCCTTGGGCTTGGGGATCGCCATTGGGCCGAGTCGGATCTTGCCGTCGGCGGCGGATCGCTCAGAGCTGAGCCTGGCGGGGCTGGAGGTCAGCCTTGCTCCCCTGGCGAGTCTTCGGCGTCTGCAGCCGGTTCTGCAGATCACACTGCACAAGCTGCGCGGCCAGTTGCAGGCCAATGAGGCTGGTCGTTACTGGACCTTTGGTGAGCTGAGCGGCGACGGCGCCCTGCCGCGACTTGGAGTGCAGTACCGGTTGGCCGACCCCGCCAAGCTTCGTTTCGGTCCACAGCAGCAGACCCTTGAACTTCGCAGCCGGGGCGCGGTTCGGCTCGGGGAAGCCTTTTTCAGCACCGCATCGGAACTTCGCTGGGTCGGCGCTGAAGGGGCGCTGCGGCTGGACGGACAAGGCCATTGGGATCGCCCGAGCTTCAGGCTGCGAACTCGGATGGATCGGCTCAACCTGAAACCGTTGGGAGCCGTCATCGCACCCGCTCAGGATCTGGACGCCTCAGGGACGTTGGAGGGAGATGTTCGGATCGGCTGGGCCGATGGCTCTTTGAACTGCCGAGGTGGGCTCAGCCTCAATCGTCTCAAGCTTGCTTCGCTGAACAGCCGTCGCCTCAGCGTCGCTTGCAAGGGCGATCGACTGACGCTGGAGCCCTCCACACTGCGTTTCTCAGCCTTTGAGGCTCGGGCCTCAGGCTCCGTTGCCTTGAACAAGAGTTTTGATCTCCGCGCTGACGTGCGCAGCACAGATCTCAGCCCCGCAAGCAAAGACCGGTTGAAGCTCAGGATCCAGGGCCCCTGGGAGGAGCCCCAGTGGAGTGCCGATGGACAGATCAAATTGCCTGAGGCCACGGGGCTGAACAAGGCCCTGACGCTGGAGGCTCAGGGGCGCACCCCCTGGTTGCAAGTGCAGCAACCGTCTGTTGCCGTGGACAGCCTTCGCCTCAGTGCCCCGGGACTGAAGTTCGGGCTGGTCGGAACGATCGGATCCAAGCTGGATCTGCGCAGTTCAGAGTTGCAGATCGATCCCCGCTTCTGGTCTGCGGTGCCGACCTTGCAGGCTGGATTGGGCCAAGCCGCTCCGATCCTTGGAGCCTTCGACGTCAGTGGTGCGTTGGCCTCACCGGAGCTGAGCCTGAAGCTTGGCCAGGCGGCCAACCCTCTGCTGGACCAATGGTCGTTGCAGACCCGATGGTCCACGGATGATTCCGCCCTCGTGCTGGATCGCTTCACCAGTCCGGTGTTGCGGGCCGAAGCGCGCCTGCCTTTGCAGCTGGCGCAGGGGCGGCTTCAAGTCGGTGAACTTCAGAGCGGCTTTGAACTCAAACCTCTCAACCTGAGCCGCTTCACCCCCTTGATTGGTACGCCGTTGGGGGGTCAGGTGGCGGCGCGGGGTCGCGTGAACGGTCTGCTGTCGGCGCTGCAGCCCGACATCAGCCTGATGCTGGATCACCCCCGCGTCGGGGTATTGCAGGTTCCTGAGCGCTGGCAAGGCAGCCTCAACGGCGAACTCGGTCGCGGTGCTCGCCTGGCGATGGCGCCCCAGCCTCCCGCTGTACCTGGCAGGCTCGTGGCTGAGCTCGATGCCGATGCTTGGCCCAAGACCGTGCGCTTGCGTCGGGGTGAGGGGCAGTTGCGCTTGGACGGACTGGCTCCGGCTGGGGATCAACGCCGCTACCGGTGGCGTGCAGCGGGATTCAACATCGATGGTCTGCGTTTCATCCTTCCGCCGGTCACCCAGCCCAAAGCGGTGGCAGGTCAGCTCACGGGTGCCGGGAGTCTTGCCATGGCCCCCCTTGCGATCCGGGGGTCTGCCGCAATCGCTGACCCCTCGATGGCGGGGGTTGCCATGCAGAGCCTCGAGGTGGAGGGCTCCTTGAGCAATGGCCGTTTTAAAGCCGATGCAGCGCTCACGCCCTTGCAGGGCAGCATCAGGCTGAAGGCCCGTGGCCATCTGGGTGGGCGGATGCACAGCTCAATCAAGGCCGAAGGCCTGGATGTGACCTGGCTGACGCTGCTGGCCCGTCAGTTGAGAGGGAGCGACCCCCATCCGGGTTTGGCCCCCGGGCGTGCTGAGGACCTCGGAACCCTGTTCATCAACACCTTCGGCGGCTCGCTTGATGGTCAGTTGCGAGCACTGGCGCAATCGCACCGGGCTCTCGAGGCCTATGCCCTGACTCATCCCCGCAAGGGCCCAGATCTGGATCGCCTGGAAGGGCGGGTCAATCTGTCTGGAACGATCGAGGGGCCCAATTCAAAACGTCTGAAAGCCGATCTGATCGCCAAGGCGCATCTATGGATTGAGGGTGATGACCAGGTCAAAGCACTTCAGCTTGAACCGGTGGTTGCAACGCTTCGCGGCCCGCTGCTCGGAGGATCCGGTGACCTTTCCCTGCTGCAGGTTCCGATCTCGCTGCTGGCGTTGTTGGCTCCTGTACCGCCGCAGCTCCGCGGCAGCGTTGGCATCCGCGGCCGCTACGACCTCAGCGGAGCGGCTCCTCTGCTGGTTTCCGATCTGGTGCTCGATTCCGCCAGCCTGGCGGGGCAGCCCCTGCAGTTGGAGCAGCGATCACTCGTTGTTGATCGTGAGTTAATTCGACTGGATCTGTCCTTGAAGGGAGGCGAGAGCAAAGAAGCCGTCAATGTGTCTGGCACGGTTCCCTTTGATCCCGAAGCCGATCTGAATCTGAGGCTGGACAGCCATGGGGATGCCCTTGGCGTGTTGACGCTCCTCGCCGGGGATTCGTTCACCGTTAAGCAGGGGAGCACCAATCTGCGGCTGCTGCTGCGCGGGCCTTTGAACCAACCCCAAGCCAATGGCTTTGTGGTGGTTAGCAATGGAGATCTCAGCATCGGTGAACAGGAGCTGAGCCGGATCAATGCCTCGATCCTGTTCGATTTCGATCGCGTCTTGGTGCAACGACTGGAGGCCGAAGTGGGCCGCGGCGGATCGCTGCGCGGTTCAGGAACCCTTGGCTTGTTCACCCCCCAGAGCGGCGCTTCACCGCTCACCTTGCAACTCAGCAAGGGTCAGATTCGTCAGCCGATCGTGCAGTTCCAGGCCGATGGCGAACTGCAGGTTTCTGGTGCCTTGGTGCAACCCGTTCTCTCTGGAAATCTGGCCCTGTCGCGAGGAACGCTTCGGCCTCAGTCCGGATTCTTCGGACGGCTGCGGCAGCGCGGACTTAAAACCCTGGTTTCCACCGGTGTTGAGGGCCCCTCAAAGGAGGTACAGCCCGGTTCCGAATCGGTGATGCAACTCCTGGCGGAGAAGTGGGACTTCCAGGAACCTCTGGTCCTGATGGGCCCCAACCGATCCATCCAAGGTCCGGATCAGCTGCAACGGTTCATGCCGACACTGCCGGCCATCCGCTTTGAAAATCTTCGACTGGCCCTGGGCCCTGATATCGAGGTGCTGATGCCCCCTTGGATCAGCTTCAAAGGGGGAGGCACCGTCACGTTGAACGGCCCCTTGGATCCCTCTCTGGAGGCGCGAGGCTTGATCCGGCTCAAGTCCGGCAGGATCTGGATCCCTCCCCTTGCTCCACTGCGTTTGGATCCGCAGGCGGCGAATGCAGCGGTGTTCACTCCCTCGCTGGGTCTGGTGCCCTACGTGGATATCGCCATGCAAGCCAGGGTCTCCGACACCGTCAGCGCGGGCACCAGCGATCAGATCACCAGTGCCAACCTATTTGCTTCCAATGGCACGGGCAGCGCTTATGCCGAGGGTGGTCAGCTCCGCTTGGTGAAGGTCATGGTCCAGGCCACGGGGCCGGCCAACCGTCTGGTTGACAAAGAAAATCTTGTTCTACGCAGCACACCGCCGATGAGCGAGCAGCAGCTGTTGGGTCTGATCGGTGGTAATTCCCTGGCCTCTTTGGGCGGAAACGGTGGTGCTGCTTTGGCCACGATGCTGAGTCAGTCGCTGCTCTCACCGGTGCTGGGCACCTTGACCGATGCCATGGGGCAGCGCCTCCAGGTGGCGATTTTCCCGACCTACGTCAACCCCGATGTGAAATCAGAGAAGGAGCGCACCTCCGGCCAGATTTCGCCAACACTCACAGTGGTAACGGAGTTCGGTGTGGCGTTGACCGACAAGTTCGACCTCTCTGTTCTGATGGCACCGAACACAACCGATGTCCCTCCGCAGGCCACGGTCTCCTATCGGCTGACGCCGACCACGTCTGTGTCTGCGGCCATGGATGCCAATGGCACCTGGCAGAGCCAGTTGCAGGTGTTCTTCCGGTTCTAAGGGATGCCTGACGCGCAGGTGATTGGGGTGGATCTCGGGGGCACGGCGATCAAGCTGGCTCGGATTCGTGCTGACGGCACGGTGCTAGCGGAGGCGCAAGTGCCCACGCCTCAGCCCGCAGTGCCTGGCGCCGTGACGATGGCCCTCTGTGAAGCCATTGAACAGATTGACCCGGAGCATGCGGCTGAGGCGGTCGGCATCGGACTCCCTGGTCCGATGGATGTGGCGGCCCGGGTGGCCCGGGTATGCATCAACCTGCCTGGCTGGGAGGACGTGCCGCTGGCGGATTGGCTGGAGTCCAGGCTTAATCGTCGGGTCACCCTTGCCAATGACGGCAACTGTGCGGTGGTCGGAGAGGCCTGGCTCGGTGCTGCCCGTGGTGTTGATGATGTGGTGCTGCTGACCCTCGGAACCGGTGTGGGGGGGGGAGTGCTTTTGAGAGGTGAGCTATTTACTGGCCACAACGGTGCTGCAGCGGAACCCGGTCTGATTGGGGTGCAGCCCGATGGTCCGGCCTGCAACAGCGGCAACCGTGGCTCACTGGAGCAGTTCGCCAGCATCACGGGGTTGCGGCGGTTGTGTGATCGCGATCCCCGCGAGCTCAGTGCAGAGGCTGATGCCGGTGATCCGGCGGCTCTGGAGGTTTGGAGCCGTTACGGCGAGCGCCTCGGCTGTGGCGTTGCTTCGCTGGTGTACGTGTTCACACCGCAGTTGGTTCTGTTGGGTGGCGGACTGGCGGGTGCCGCCCGCCACTTTTTGCCATCGGTGCGTCGAGAGGTGGAGTCTCGGGTTCAGGCCGTCTCACGGGAGGGGTTGCGGATCGAGGCCGCCTGCCTCGGCAATGGTGCTGGACGCCTGGGGGCAGCGCGGCTCGCTCTGCAGCGGCTGAACGGGATGATGGCTCCAGATTGATTGCGTTGATGTCCAGCGTTCCAGAGCCCTCCGCCGCGCTGTTGCAGCGTGCCGCGGCTGTCCGCCGTGCTGCTGTTGATCTTGGGCAGACCGATGACGGCCAACGGGCCCTGGCGCTCCAGGCGATGGCGGACGCGCTGACCGACCGCGCATCAACCATCCTCGCGGCCAACCGTGAAGACCTCGAACGCTCTGCGGCCGATGGGCTGTCGCCGGCTCTGATGGCTCGGCTGAAGCTGGATGACACCAAGTTGGCCGCGGCGATTGATGGCGTTCGCAAGGTGGCCAGCCTCAGTGATCCGCTGGGCTGTCGTCAGTTGCACCGGGAGCTGGACCAGGGCTTGGTGCTGGAACGGGTCTCCGTGCCGCTTGGGGTGGTGGGTGTGATCTTTGAAGCCAGGCCTGATGCTGTGATGCAGATCGCCTCGCTGGCGATCCGTTCGGGCAACGGTGCTCTGTTGAAAGGGGGCAGTGAGGCCCGCTGCACCAATGAGGCTGTGATGGACGCCCTACAGGCAGGCCTGGCGGCCAGTCCGGTGTCTGCCGATGCCCTGGCGCTGCTTACAACACGACAGGAAAGCCTGGCGTTGTTGCATCTCGATGGGCTCGTGGATCTGATCATCCCCAGGGGAAGCAACGAGCTGGTGCGCTTCATCCAGGACAACACCCGCATTCCTGTGCTGGGCCATGCCGATGGGGTGTGCCATCTCTACGTGGATGCTGCCGCCGACGTCGATAAAGCCGTTCGGGTGGCGGTGGACAGCAAGAGCCAGTACCCCGCCGCCTGCAACGCCATCGAGACCTTGCTGGTGCACCGCTCCATTGCCCAGCCTTTCCTTACCGCTGCGCTGCCGGCATTCGCCGCTGCCGGGGTGCAGCTGCGGGGTGATGCCGCGAGCGTCGCCCTCGGCGTGGCAGAAGCTGCCACCGAGGAGGACTGGAGCACGGAGTATTTGGATCTGATCCTGGCGGTGAAGCTGGTGGACGATCTCGAGGCAGCCACCGATCACATCCGTTCCTATGGCTCACGTCACACCGAAGTGATCCTGACGGAGGATGCCCAGGCGGCTGATCGTTTTCTTGCGGCGGTGGATAGCGCCGGGGTTTATCACAACTGTTCCAGCCGCTTCGCCGATGGGTTCCGTTATGGATTCGGCGCTGAGGTGGGCATCAGCACCCAGACCCTGCCTCCCCGGGGACCCGTTGGCCTTGAGGGGCTGGTGACCTACCGCTATCGGTTGCGGGGCGAGGGGCACATCGCTGCCGACTATGCCAACGGCAGCCGCGTTTTCACCCATATCGATCGGCCGCTCTGATGGATTGCATCGGTCTGCGGGAGCTGCGGTTGTGGGCCCATGTCGGGGTGTTGGAACACGAACGCCGGGATGGCCAATGGTTCAACCTTGATTTCAGTGTTCAGCTTGATTTGAAGGCTGCTGCCGTGGCCGACGACCTGAGCCAGAGCCTCGACTACAGCGTGGCGATTCAGGCCCTGCAAGGGTTGTCCCAGCAGGTTCGTTGCCTAACGATCGAGCACTTCAGCGAGCAGATGTTGGATCGGCTGGAAACCCTCTACGGGCCCATGCCGATGTGGTTGCGGTTGACCAAATGTGCTGCACCGGTTCCGGGATTTAACGGTCGGGTGTTTGTGGAACGCTCGCGCCATGGCGGTCAATCAGCCCTGTGAACATCCCTTTGGTGTTGGTGCATGGTCTCTGGGACTCGCCCCGTCTCTTTCACCGATTGATTCAGGGGTTGGACCAGCCTGATCTCCCGTTGCTGGCGCCACACCTGCCCCATGGTCTGGGTTGGGTTCCCCTGCGGCAGTTGGCCTTGCGGCTGGATGAGCACATTCAGCGGCGCTTCGGTGCAGAAACCAGGGTCGATCTTCTGGGTTTTTCGATGGGGGGCGTGATCGGCAGAATCTGGCTGCAGGAGCTGGGGGGGGCGCAGCGCACCCGGCGCTTCTTCAGCGTGGGAAGCCCGCAGCAGGGCACCTTGGCTGCTCAGATGATTCCCCGTCCGCTACTGGCCGGTGCGGCCGACATGAAAGTGGGCAGTCACCTGCTGCGGGACCTGAATCGCCAATCCGATGCCCTGGCTGGGGTCGACTGCTCCAGTTTCTTTTGCCGCTGGGATCTGATGGTCTGCCCCGGCTGGAGGGCTGTTCTGCCGCTGGGCCGGTGTGAGGAAATCCCCGTCTGGACCCATCAGCAGCTGATCAGCCACCCCGCCGCGATTCGACGGCTCAGCAGCAGCTTGCGCGCCTGAGCTCAGGCCGCGGCCACCAGGCCGGAATGGCGAATCAGTGCTTCGGTGCTGGCCGGACGGCCTCGGAAGGCTTCAAACACTTCTGCTGGGGAGCGACTGCCACCGAGGCTGAGCACGGTGTCGCGGAAGCGGGCTCCCGTTTCGCGAACCTGATCCTCCTGATCCAGACCCACCTCCTCAAAAGCGGAGAAGGCATCGGCACTGAGCACCTCAGCCCATTTGTAGGAGTAGTACCCAGCGGAGTAGCCCCCCGCGAAGATGTGGCCGAAGGCGCAGAGGAACTGATCCTCTGGGATGGGAGCCATCACCGTGGTGGTGGTGGCAATCTCACGGCGCAGTTCGTCTGGGGTAACGCCAAGTTCCGGGGTCCACTGGCTGTGGAGGCGAAGGTCACTCAGAGCAAAGTGAACCTGCCGCAGGGTGGCCAGGCCTGCGTTGAAGGTGCGGCTGCTGCGCAGCTTGTTGAATTCCTCCTCGGGCAGGGGTTCACCGGTCTGCCAGTGGCGCGCCATGCCCATCAAGGTGGCGTGATCAAGGCACCAGTTCTCCATGAACTGGCTGGGGAGTTCCACGGCATCCCATTCCACGTTGCTGATGCCGGCTGCTTCCGGTTCCTCAACGGTGGTGAGCATGTGTTGGAGCCCATGGCCGAATTCATGGAAGAGGGTCTCCACTTCCTCGAAGCTCATCAGGCTGGGCGTGTCACCCACAGGTGGGGTCTGGTTGCAGACCAGGTAAGCCACCGGCAGCACGACAGATCCATCGGGTTTCTTGCTGAGGCCTAAGCATTCATCCATCCAAGCTCCACCGCGCTTGCTGGCGGGGCGGCTGAAGGGGTCGAGGTAAAAGCCGGCGATCGGTGTGCCATCGGAGCGCTTCACCCGGAAGAAGCGCACATCGTCGTTCCAGGTTGGTGCCTCGCCGTCGGCGGCGACGATCTCGACCTCGAACAGCCGTGAACAAAGGCTGAACAGGCCTTCGAGCACCTGCGGCAGCGGGAACCAGGGGCGCAGCGCTTCTTGGTCCAGGTCATACCGGGATTGACGCAACTTCTCCGACCAGTAAGCGATATCCCAGGGAGCTAGCTCATCAGCTTCAGGGGCCTTGTGCTCCCTGGCGATGGCTTGGAGATCCCGCAACTCTTGCTCAGCTGCTGGGTATGCCGCAGCACGAAGTTCGTCCAGCAGTGCTTCCACGGCCGGAACATCGTCAGCCATCTTGGCGCTGAGGCTGAGGTCAGCCCAATGGGCATAGCCCAGGCGGGAAGCTTGTTCGCGCCTCAGGGTCAGGATCTCCTCGATCAGTGCCCGGTTATCGAGTTCTCCTTCACTGGCCCGCCCCACATGGGCGCGATAAGCCTTTTCTCTCAGGGATCGGTTGTTGGCATGGGTGAGGAAGGGCAGATAGCGGGGCATGTCCAGTCCCAGCAGCCAGGGGCCTGACTCCGCAGACGCATCAGCGTCCCCTGCTTCGCGCGCTGCTGCGGCCAACGCCTCCAAAGCCCGCTGCGGCAGGCCTTCCACGTCGCTGGTTTGGCTGAGCTTCAGGGTCCACTGCTGCGTGGCATCGAGCACGTGGTTGCCGAACTGGGTCGAGAGAGCGGCCAGGCGTTCACTGGTGCTGTTGAAGGCTTCCTTCTCGTCGCCACTGAGGCCAACACCGCGCTGCTGCATCGAGAGCAGCTCTGATTTCAGAATCCGCTCTTGGGTTGGATTGAGTGGTTCGGCGGGATCGCTTTGAAGGGCCATCAAGGCCCGATGAAGAATCTGGCTTTGGCCAAGGCGGTTGCTCAGGCGCACAACATCGGGTTGCTGGGCGGCATGGGCATCGCGCAGTTCAGCGGAATTGCAAACGCCATTGAGGTGTGACACCACACCCCAGCTCCAACGCAGCCGTTCGCCGATGGCCTGCAGCGGTTGCATCACCCCATCCCAGGACAGCTTCGATGGTCCTGCAAGGGCTTTCTCCAGAGCCTGCTCCAGCGCGCTGAAGTCCTGATCCAGCTGTGCGAGCAGAACCGGGATGTCTGTACTGACGAGCTCTGGGGAAATGGCACGGAACTCGGGAAGCCCTTGGCCGCGCAGAAGGGGGGAAACAGTCGACATCTCAGCTGGCAATGAACTGCAGGGCAAGAGCGTTGGTGGAGGCTTCGTAAAGGTCCATGGCTACGCGGGGCCAGATGCCGATCACAAGGGTTGGCACCAGAAGGCTGAGGCCAATCACCAGTTCCCTGGGCCGCATGTCAGCAACGCTGGCCAGGGCAGGAATCCTGGGGCCGAAGAACACCCGGCGGCACATGGAGAGGAGATAGATCGGTGTGAGCACCAGACCGATGGCGGCCATCAGCACGGTGATCGAGCGGAACACCGAGGTGAAGGCTTCCTGGCTGGTGATGCCAAGGAACACGGTGATTTCACTGATGAAGCCACTCATGCCAGGCAGCGCCAGTGACGCCAGGGAGCTGGCCAGGAAGAAGGCAAAGGTGATCGGCAGGGCCTTGGCCAGTCCGCCCATGTTGGGGATCGAGAGGGTCTTGGTTCGCTCGTAGAACACACCCGTTACGAAGAACATTGCTGCAGCGATCAGACCATGGCTCACCATCTGGAGCATGGCTCCGCTGATTCCCAGGGCATCAACGGCACCGATACCGACCAGGACAAAGCCCATGTGGCTGACGGAACTGCAGGCGATCCTGCGTTTGACGTTGTCTTGGGCGAAGGCGTTGAGGGCGCCATAAACGATGTTCACGATCCCAAGGATCACCAGTGCCGGCGCCAAGGTGGCGTGCGCTTCCGGCAACATCTGCACGTTGAAGCGCAGCAGTGCGTAGCCGCCCATTTTCAGGAGTACCCCGGCCAGCAGCATCGACACCGGCGCGTTCGCCTCGCCGTGGGCATCGGGCAGCCAGGTGTGGAGCGGGAACATCGGCAGTTTCACGCCGAAGCCAATCAGGAAGCCCACGTAACACAACAAGCCAAAGCTGCCGCCGGGGGAGCGAGATGCAAGTTCGGTGAGGTTGAAGGTGAAGGTGTCACCAGAAAGAGCCAGCGCCAGGCCGCTGATCAGGATCAGCAAAGAGGCCAGGGCTGTGTAGAGGATGAATTTGGTCGCGGCGTACTGGCGGTTTTGTCCGCCCCAGATAGCGATCAGTAGGTAGACGGGAACAAGTTCCAGCTCCCATGCCAGGAAGAACAGCAGGAAATCCTGCGAGAGAAAGACCAGGCCCTGGGCCGAGGCCTGAACCAGCATCAGGGCGAAGTACAGCCGTGATTTGCGCTGCACCGACCAACTGGCAGCCACAGACAGAAAAGTGACCAGCCCGCTGAGCACCACAAGAGGTGCTGAAAGACCATCAACACCAAGGGACCATTCGAGGCCGAGTGCTGGGAGCCAGCTCACCCGCTCCACCAGCTGGAGCCCTTCAGTGCTGGGGTCGAAGCGGGTGGCCAACACCCCCATCATCAACAGGAGATCGACCAGCAGGACGACCAGGGTGATGATTTTCGGGGCGGGGGATGGATTTTCTTCGCTGCTCGGAACCAGTGGCAACACCAACGCTGCTGCCGCCGGCAACAGCACAATCAATGACAACCAGGGGAAGGGACTGCCCGAGACAGCAAGCTCTGCTAACCCAGCATCCATTCCATGTCCGCAATCTTTAACAAAGCTAACAGGGCTGAATGCCCTGTTTAGGTGGATCTACTCATCCTCGGCCGGTTGCCAGTGGCTGCCTGACGTCTGCAAATTCAGCACCGGTGCGCGGCTGGCGACTCCTGCCGCTTCCCAGGCTTTGACCATGGCGCGACTGACGGCTGGGCCCTTGTCTTCCTCACAAAGAGCCAGGACGCTTGGTCCGGCTCCGCTGATGGCGCAGCCCCAGGCTCCCGCGTCCATGGCCGCCTGTTTGACCTCGTCACCGCCTTTGATCAGCCGCCAGCGGTAAGGCTCGTGCAAACGATCGTGCATGCCGTCGGAGATCAGATCACCATTTCCGGTGCGCAGTCCCTGCAGCAGAAGCGTCAAGGCACCCAGGTTGACAACAGCATCGCCAACGGGAATGGCCTTGGGCATGGCCCGGCGGGCTTCGCTGGTGCTCAGGCGAATCGATGGAATCGCCACGACGGCCTTCACGCTTGGCGCCCATTCGCAACGCACCACGCGCCAGCGCTGAGAGGCGGCCTTTGCGGTCATGCAGAGGCCCCCCAGAAGGGAGGGAACAACATTGTCGGGGTGCCCTTCGATGTCGATGGCCAGCTCGAGCAGCTTCTCCTTGGAGAGGGGCTCACCGACGAGGGCATTGGCTCCCATTAATCCCGCCACGATGGCCGTGGCACTGCTGCCCAGCCCCCGTGCCGGCGGCACGGCAAGACGCACCCGTGCCTCAAGGGCAACGGGTTCCAGGCCAGCCGCTTTCCACACCCGTTGGGCCGCGCGGTAGACGAGGTTTTCTGGACCACCGCGGAGGTGGCTCCCCTCCGATCCCTCAATAATCAGCTCAAACCGTTCACCGCCCCCTTCGATCCGCCGCATCGCGAATCGGTTGTTCAGGTCGAGGGCTGCACCCAGGCAGTCAAATCCGGGGCCGAGATTGGCGGTGGTTGCCGGGACGTCCACGACCACTTTCTGACCGATGCGCGGCTGCGCCATCGCTGATCCTCTTCTCAGGCCAGTGTCCCACCTGACTCTGCCAGCATCCTGGCGCGACAGGCTGCACTGAACAGTCCGGCATCGGGATCAATCACCGCTGTGACCTGCATCCCTTCGATCAGTTCGCGGAAGCGTCCCTTATCGCGCATCGCGTTGAGAAAGCTGGCGGATTGCAGTCCCTTCAATTGTTTTGATGCTGTGCCACCACCAACCCAGAGGCCTCCTGTGCAGAGTTCTTGAAGGGCTAGATCGCCTGCCGCTGCGCCATAGGCCTCCAGCCACAGCTGTAAAGCGCGTTGCATTAATGGATCACCCCCTTCAGCCGCGACGCTCACCTGAGCAGGAAGATCGTTGGAACTGTTGCGCCGCCACGCCTCAGCCACGCTGCGTAGGGGGTGCATGGCGGCATCGGGTTTCTGAAGCAGCCAGTGGGCCACATGCCCAAGGCCGGTTCCACTCACGATGCGTTCAATCGACAGCCGGCTGACGCTGAGGTCTTGTTTGAGCCAGCAGGCCAGCTCCCATTCCGCTTCATTGCGCGGGGCAAATTCGCGGTGCCCTCCTTCGCTCGCCAGGGCTACCAGTCCCTGCTCGCTCTGCAGTCCTCGTGCCATACCGAGACCGGTGCCGGCACCAAGAATTGCCAGAGGGCCCGCGTCTTGGTGGCCGTTCTGAAGGATTACCTGCTGGTTGCCGTCGAAATGGGGCAGCCCGTAAATCAGAACGCCGAAATCATTCACCAGCTCGAGGCGTTCAGTACCTGCTGCCCTCGCCAGGTCGGCCTCCCGTAACCGCCAGGGAAGATTCGTGATCCGGGCCTCCTTATGACGCACCGGGCCGGCAACGGCGATGCAGGCATGCGCTGGAGCCGGGAGATCAGCTGGGCGATTGTTGAGGAAGGCCTCGAGCATCGGCTCAAGGGATGACCATTCTCCCGAGCGGAAGCGTTCTTGATGCAGCAGGCGCATTTGACCCGACTCACTCCCATAGAGAGCGAGCAGGGTCTTGGTGCCTCCCATGTCCCCCGCCAGGAGTGTGGTGGTGGCCATCCATGGCCTCAGCATCTCCTAACAGCGTGGTTCGCTCAGGAGAAGAAGTCCAGAGGAAGCGGTCCCCAGGTGGTGCTTGGCGTGGTGTCGTCGTCGCCGTGGCCACTGATCAGAATTCCCTCGCCGAGGCCGTGCTCGATCCGAATGCGGATCGTGCCCCCCTTCTGATTGGCTTTCAGAAAAACAGGGCCCGGCTCCTCTGGGCTGTCGACGAGCTGGAGGGGCTCCCACTGTTGGCTTTGCTCGAGGCTGCGCAGCGCTGTGAGGGCCTGCTCCATGGACGGGGCCATGACGCCGATGGTGAACCAGCTGACGTTGGCCATCGCCTGATCGAGTTCTCCGCGCAGTTCGTTTCTGATCTGGGGAAGCAGGTCCGGTGCTCCGCGCAGATGCGCGAGATCGGCAAGCTTCTGCACGGGGGAGTCCGTCATCGGTTCAGCTCCAGGCCTGCGGCGCGCTGGCTGTTGGCCATTTGAGCAGCACTGAGCAGGTCGGCCACCGATGTGACCCCGATGTCACCGTCTCGTCGGCTGCGCAGGCTTACGGCGTTCTGCTCAGCTTCCTTGGCACCGATGACCGCCAACACGGGGATCTTCATCTGTTCGCCGGTGCGGATCAACTTGCCCAGACGGTCGCCGCTGCGGTCGATGGTGGCGCGCACACCAGCTTGGGTGAGCTGGTTCAGCAACTGTTCCGCGTAGGGCTGCACCTCGTCGGTGACGGGCAACAGGCGCACCTGTTCCGGAGCCAGCCAGAAGGGGTAATCGCCTGCGTAGTTCTCGGTCATGATCCCGAAGAATCGCTCCAGCGAACCGAAGATGGCGCGGTGGATCATGATCGGCCGCTGCTTGCTGCCGTCGGCGGCGATGTAGTCGAGCTCAAACCGTTCCGGCAGGTTGAAGTCCAACTGGATGGTGGAGCACTGCCACATCCGGCCAATGGCATCTTCGATCTTGAGATCAATTTTCGGGCCGTAGAAGGCGCCGCCGCCCTCATCGATTTTGTAGGCCCAACCCTTGCGCTCCAGGGCTTCAATCAGTCCCTTGGTGGCCAGGTCCCAGACGGCGTCATCGCCGATGGACTTCTCAGGGCGGGTGGAGAGGTTGATCTCGTAGTTGCTGAAATCGAAGGCGGAGAGGATCCGCTCGGTGAGATCGAGGATTTTCAGGATCTCGTCGCTGATCTGCTCGGGCAGGCAGAACACGTGGGCATCGTCCTGGGTGAAGCCCCGGACCCGCATCAGACCGTGCATCACACCGGGGCGCTCGTAGCGATACACCGTTCCAAGCTCCGCCCAGCGGATTGGCAGTTCCCGGTAGCTGCGCAGTTTGCTGGCGTAGGTGAGCACATGGAACGGGCAGTTCATCGGCTTGAGCTGGTACTCCCGCTCGTCCACCTCCATCGGGCCGAACATGCTCTCGGCGTAGAAGTCGAGGTGGCCTGAGGTCTTCCAGAGGCTGATGTCCGCCACGTGGGGGGTGTAGAGGAGCTCGTATCCGCCCTCGAAGTGGGCCTGCCGCCAGAACTCTTCGATCAGAAGACGCATGCGGGCACCGCGGGGGTGCCAGAACACCAGGCCAGCCCCGGCCTCGTCCTCGATGGAGAACAGGTCGAGATCTTTGCCGATCCGGCGATGGTCGCGGCGGAGAGCTTCTTCCTTGCGATGTTTGTGCTCCGCCAGCTGTTCCGAGGTTTCCCAGGCCGTGCCGTAGATGCGTTGCAGCTGCGCTTTGGTCTCATCACCACGCCAGTAGGCGCCTGCCACGCTTTCCAGCTCGAAGGCCTTGGCGTTGAGTTGGCCGGTGTGATCCACGTGGGGGCCAGCACAGAGGTCCCACCAGTCCTCGCCAAGGGTGTAGAGGGTGATCGGCTCCTGCAGTCCTTCAAGGATCTCGAGTTTGTAGGGCTCGTTCTGGGCCTTGATTTTTGCTTCGGCCTCGCTGCGGCTCACCTCGACCCGCTCCAGGGGCAGCTTCTTGTTGATGATCTTGATCATCCCTTTCTTGATGGCCTTCAGGTCGGCCTCGGTGAAGGGATCGGGATTGTCGAAGTCGTAATAGAAACCGGCTTCGGTCCAGGGGCCGATGGTGACGCGTGCCTTGGGGAACAACTGCTGCACAGCCATGGCCATCACATGGCTCATCGAGTGGCGAATCTTGAGCAGTTGATCGCTTTCGCTGGTCTTGGGCAGAACCACTGGTGCTGAAGGGGCTGGGGTGGTTGCTGCAGCGCTGCTCACCGGTTCAGGTTCGGGGCCCGCCATCCTATGGGCGAGACCCGAGGGCAACACGTGGGTGAGTCAATTAATCGCGATGCTGGCGCACTGTTGGATGAATTGCTGGCATCCCTTCTCGATGACTTCGAGCACTGGTTTCAGCGCGGGGAGGAGCTTCTGCAGGCCTGTCCGGAGGAGGTGATGCCATCAGAGGAGCGTCAGCGCATGGAGGAGCGGCTGCAGGACGGCAAGAAGGCAATTGCTGCAACGCGCTCTCTTGTGGCTGCATCAACGCAGCCCATGGCGGTCTCGATGGAGGTGATGAACCCGTGGCATGGCTTGGTCACGGAGGTGTGGGCCTTGGCCGCGAAGTTGGGTTCGACCCGTTCGTCTCAGGCCCCCAGCTGATTGCGCAGCTGGCGCAGGTTGCTGCTGTAAAAGCTCGCCAGTTCCTGATGGCTCTTCACCGGTTGCCCGTAGGCGGAGCGGCCAGTCCAGGTGGGGAAGGATGCCCATTCGGGAGCCAACTTCGCCATGGCGTTCTTGGTCAGACCTTGCCGGTCAATTTCTTTGAGAGCACCCCGACGCTCAACAAGGTGCAGAGCGGCTTGGTCCTGGTGCCTTGGCTCGAAGCTGGTCAGCTTCAGCTCCTTGGCCACTCCTTTCCAGGTCTTCGGCAGGAATTGATAGGCCCCAGCTGCAGCGCTGGTGTAGCGCTTCACGATCACCCGCTCGGGATGACGCGAGAGGTCCTGAAACTGCCCGCCGCCATACGTGATTTGGTAGCCCTTATCTTCACCGTCCTTCCAGGTCCCCTCGGCGAAGCGAATGGTGTTGAGCAGGGCGCGGCGCTCAGGCGTCAGCTCATAACGCCCACCTTCGTTGCCGGTGGCCAGATGGGCGCGGCTGCTGGTTTCGCCATGCGCGGCATGGTCTGAAGGCGTGTCTGTTTTCTGGGGTAGCTGTGTGGCTCCTGCGGACAGCACCAATCCTGCGGTCAGGGCAGCACCGACGACAGGTCGGTTCCAATGCGTGACTGGGCTGAACGCAGAAAAAAGACGACGCACAAAGAGCAATCAGGTGGACGGTCACAGTGCTGGCCCACGAGGCCTGCGCGCGAGATCGGTGCTTGAGGGGTTGACGCGCAGTCTGCGCTGTGTATATGCAACTGAGAGAAGGGTGAGAGTCTTGCGAGACTCGCTGCTGCGACTGAGGTTGTCTCCGTCAAGTCTTAGGGGGTGTCGCTCAAAACGAAATCGGCCGTATTGATAAGAGCAGTTAATGCTTTTCTTTGGCGGCGATCAGGCTGGTCGGGCGAAGCCCAAGGCGTCCCGAACCCGTTCGAGCGTGGCGTTGGCCACGTTTTCGGCTTTCTCGCGGCCTGTGCTGAGCACCTGATCGAGCTCCGTGGGGTCATCCATCAGCTCGCGGTAGCGGGCTTGGATGGGTTCCAGCGCGTTCACGGTGGCTTCGGCCAGCAGCGGCTTGAACTGTCCCCAACCCATCTCGGCGCACTCGTTGGCGGCCTGCTCACGCCCCTTACCGCTCAGGATCGCGTAAAGCCCTAAGAGGTTGTCGGTTTCTGGCCGATCAGGGTTGCCGAATTCGAGACCACGCTCTGGATCGGTTTTGGCGCGTTTGATCTTTTTGGTGATCAGCTCAGGAGGGTCCAGAAGGGTGATGCGACTCCCTTCGTTGGGGTCGCTCTTGCTCATCTTGCTGCGGCCATCCGTCAGGCTCATGACCCGTGCCCCTTCCTTGAGGATCATCGGTTTGGGCACTTTGAGCACCGGGGTGTCCTTGCCACCGAAGCGGGCATTAATGCGCTGTTGCGCGATGTCACGCGCCAGCTCCAGGTGCTGCTTCTGATCTTCGCCGACGGGCACCAGGTCAGCGTCGTAGAGAAGGATGTCGGCGGCCATCAGTACCGGATAGTCCAGCAGGCCCAGGGAGACGTTGTCCCCCTGCTTCACCGCTTTCTCCTTGAACTGAATCATCCGCTCAAGCCAGTTGAGTGGCGTGACGCAATTCAGCAACCAGCACAGTTCACTGTGGGCTGCCACCTGGCTCTGCACAAACACTGCGCAGCGCTTGGGGTCCATGCCACAGGCCAGGTAGAGCGCTGCTGTGGAACGGGTGTTCTCAGCCAGGCGGCTGGGGTCATGGGGAACGGTGATGGCATGGAGATCCACAACACAAACAAAGGTGTCGTGGGTCTCCTGCAGGTCAACCCAATTGCGGATGGCACCCAGCCAATTGCCGAGGTGCAGTGCTCCGGTCGGTTGCACCCCGGAAAGAACCCTTGGCCGGCTCATCAATCAGACCTCGGTTGCTTCGGTTTTGGTGTCGTCGCTGGGGGCTACTTCTGACTCCACCACCGGCTCCACCACCGGTTCCACCTCTTGCTCGTCAACCGGTTCAGCCTGGACTTCCGGCTGAGGTTTGGAAGGTCGGGCGAAGGGGTTCGGGCGGGATCCGCGGCTGCCGCGCTCGTCGTCAAAACGGCGCCCGCGACCTCCACCATCGCGACCTCCACCATCGCGGCTACCACCATCACGCCGGCCACCCCGGGCAGGCTGATTGCGTTGCTGCTCGATCAGGGCGTCGAGTTGGCCTTCTTCCAGCATTTGGCCGAGGCTGCGGACTGCGAAACCCAGAACGGCAACGGTTGAGCGGAGATTGAAGGCCTCCTGCAGTGCCCTTGCCGAGCGCATTTCGTTGTCACTCAGGCGAATCCGGAAGCCTCCGCCTTCACGGCCGCCTTCACGGCCGCCGCCACGGTTGCCACGACTGCGCTGACCGTCTCGGCCGCCGTCTCCCTGTCCCGCCTGTTGTTGGGGATCGCTGTAGGAATCACTCATGGCCCATGGCCTGGAATCAGGCGCAAGTGTGACGCATCACCGGGGTGTTTTCGGTGATCCAGAGCAGCTGGTGGCATTCAACGCTGTTCTTCCGAGCCAGCACGAGCATCGGAACCGCTGTGATTCCCCGATCAATCCGTTCGCGATAGCTGCTCACCAGTTGTCGGTACCGCTCGGCTGTCCAACCGTGGATGGCAGTGTCACGACTGTTCCAGTAGTCCCGCAGCGCTCTCTGGCAGTCCTCGATGCCGAAGTCATGCCAGCAGTTTTGTTGGGCCATCAGTGGATCCATTCCCTGCCGCAGCAACCGCCGGTACTGCATCAGTTCTGGCGCCTCATCGCGTCCATCCGGAGGGAGCAAGCGGTGCAGCTCGGTCAGGGGAGTGCGAGATAGCCGCAGCCAGCATCGTTCCCGCAGCAACACCGGAAGTTGCCAAGACCAGCCTTCGGCACGGCGAACTTCATCGAGCACCTCAATCAGCCCCCGCTGCTGACGCACGGTCAGTCCAGCGAGCTCATGTGTTGCGGTGTCGACATCAGCCATGGGCGCCGGTGTAGGTGATCCCGTCCTCCACGTAGTCCTTGGGTTCCAGATGGATGGTGCACCGCACCGGCCCGAAGCTTTCGTCCAAGCGCTCTTCCACCTCCTCGGTGATCCTGTGCGCCTTGGTGAGGTCGTCTGCGTCGACAACCATATGCATTTCGATGAACACCTGCTGGCCCAGAACGCCCCGGCTGGCGATGTCGTGGCAGTTCATCACTCCGGCTGTGGCCATAGCTTCGGCATAGATGGCTTCAGGGGCAACCGCCATGTGGTCCACCAACCAGGGCAGGGTGCCGCGCAGCACCTGCCAGCACACACGGATCAGCAGGAGCGCCATCGGGATGGCCAGCGCGACGTCGAGCCAGCTCACCTGCAGCCAGACCGCCCCCGCCATGCCCACCAGCACCACCACGGTGGTCCAAACGTCGCTCGCCGCATGCTGGGCATCTGCTTTGAGCAGGTTGCTGTTCAGTCGCCGACCTTCTCGAAGCTCATATCCCGCCAGCAGGAGATTGAATCCCAGCACGAGCGTTAGCAGCACGAGCTCCTGGCTTGTCACACGGATGGGTGGCAGGCCCTCGAGGAGCCTCTCCCCTGAACGCAGCAGGATTTCGATTGCTGTGAAGAGGATGAACCCAGCGATACCGAGGGCTCCTACAGCCTCGTATTTACGGTGGCCATAGGGGTGATCCCGGTCGGGCCGTGGATCGGAAAGTTTGTTGGTGACCAGTCCCGTGAGGCTGGACAGCGCATCGGTGGCGCTGTGCATGCCGTCAGCGATCACCGCCAGGGAGCCACTCATGGCCCCCACCAGAAGCTTCAGCAGCGACATGGTGATGTTCAGGCCCAGGGCCACCATGAGAACCCTGCGCACCCCCCGGCGGTTGTCGACCATCGCGATGGGATGACTGTGTGTCACGGCTGACTCCGGCCTGTTCCCAACTTATGGAGAAGTCGTCCTTCTGGCCTGAAGTTCTGGTGTCAGGTGGTGGGTTGAGCTAAGAAGGGCCACTGCTACAGCAGCCTTACTGTTGAAACTCCCGGCTTCATGGCCAGACCTGGTGATGCCACCGTCGTCGCTGCTGCGGCCGCTGGCTCTGGCTGGGGCTGGTCTGCTTGCTGGACAGTGGCTGGTCAGTGATGTGATGCACATTCCCGGCGGGGGGCTGGGGCTGCTGGCCGCCGGTGGCGTTGTGATCTGGCTTGGGCGCAAGCCAAGCCAACCGCGTTTCACAGCACCGGTATCGCTGAATGGATGGATGGCTCGATGCCAGGAAGTGTTGGATCAGTTCGCGGGTTTTGAGCAGCAACCCTCCGCGGATCTGGCCCGTCGCGCTGAACTCAAGTCAGTGCTGGACCGCAGCGGTCCTGTGCGCATGGCAATGGTCGCCTTGGGAGCTTCTCAGGGACCGAATGAAGCAGACCTCAGCAGCTCTCTGGCTGGCCCGGTGCCATTGACGCTGTCGCTCTGCCATCCCCTGACCACCGATGACGGCAGCCGTTGCTGGCCCCGCGGCCTGCTGGATCAAGATCTGATCCTGTTTAGCCTGCAGGCGCCACTGCTGGCCTCAGATCTGCTCTGGCTTCAGCAGGTGCCGGACGATCAGCCGGCTTGGCTGCTCGTGGCGACAGAAGTGCAGGACGCGTCGACCGATGCCATCGATTCAGTTCGGGATGACCTTCCCGAGCGCTGGCGCGAGCGGATCCTGGTTCAGGAGCCTTCGATGAAGCTGAGGGCTGCCCTGGCACCGTTGCGCAGTTCGCTGAAACAGGCTGCGATCGAGACGCGGCCGCGGCTGCTGGCGGAACTGCATCGCCGTTGGCAGCGTGACCTCGAATCGCTTCGGCGTGAGCGCTTTCTGCAGATCCAGCAACGCACCCAGTGGGTGGTGGCTGGGTCTGTGATGGCATCCCCCATCGCCAGCCTTGATCTTCTGGCCGTCACTGTGGCCAACGGTTTGATGATCAAGGAGATGGGTGAGATCTGGGGGGCGTCGCTGCAGCCCGATGTGCTCAGGGAAGCGGCGGCACAGCTGGCTCGGGTGGCGCTCGCCCAGGGCGTGGTGGAGTGGACCGGTCAGACCTTGCTTGGACTGGCCAAGCTGGACGGGGGGAGTTGGCTGATCGCTGGTTCGATGCAGGCCCTCAGTGCGGCTTACCTCACCCGTGTGGTGGGCCGATCCATGGCGGATTGGCTGGCGATCAATGCCGGTGTTGATGAGCTCGATCTTGTGGCGTTGAAGCAGCAAGCGCCGTTGTTGGTGGCTCGGGCTGCTGAGGAGGAACGGATGAACTGGAACGGCTTCGTTCAGCAATCCCGTGACTGGCTGCTTCATGCAACTTCATGAATGCTTCGTAAAGCGCTTAATGAAGTTTTTTTGAGAGCTGATTCCGATTATTGAGTTGCCATGTAACGGAAGGTTCTCTCCATAAACTTGTTTCACCTGTCCCATTTTTTTGGGAGAGGTTTATCCGTCTTCTTTTCTTCCATGTCCACCGCAATTCGCAGCGGACGCCAGAGCAATTGGGGAGCCTTTTGTCAGTGGGTGACCGACACCAACAACCGCATCTATGTGGGTTGGTTCGGCGTGCTGATGATTCCCTGCCTCCTGGCGGCCACCATCTGCTTCACCATTGCTTTTATCGCCGCTCCCCCGGTTGATATCGATGGCATCCGCGAGCCTGTCGCTGGCTCCCTGATCTACGGCAACAACATCATCTCCGGTGCTGTTATTCCGTCTTCCAACGCCATCGGCCTGCACTTCTATCCCATCTGGGAAGCTGCTTCCCTCGATGAGTGGCTGTACAACGGCGGCCCTTATCAGTTGGTCTGCTTCCACTTCCTCATCGGCATTTCCGCCTACATGGGTCGCCAGTGGGAGCTCTCCTACCGCCTGGGCATGCGCCCCTGGATCTGCGTTGCCTACAGCGCTCCGCTGTCTGCAGCGATGGCTGTTTTCTTGGTTTACCCCTTCGGTCAGGGCTCCTTCTCTGATGGCATGCCCCTGGGCATCTCTGGCACCTTCAACTTCATGTTGGTGTTCCAGGCCGAGCACAACATCCTGATGCACCCCTTCCACATGCTGGGCGTCGCAGGTGTTTTCGGCGGCAGCTTGTTCTCCGCCATGCACGGCTCCCTGGTGACCTCCTCCCTGGTGCGTGAAACCACCGAGAGCGAGTCCCAGAACTACGGCTACAAGTTTGGCCAAGAGGAAGAGACCTACAACATCGTGGCTGCCCACGGTTACTTCGGTCGCCTGATCTTCCAATACGCCTCCTTCAACAACAGCCGTAGCCTTCACTTCTTCCTGGGCGCCTGGCCTGTTGTCGGCATTTGGTTCACGTCCATGGGCATCAGCACCATGGCCTTCAACCTGAACGGCTTCAACTTCAACCAGTCCATCCTGGATAGTCAGGGCCGCGTCCTGAACACCTGGGCTGATGTGCTGAACCGCGCCAACCTCGGCATGGAAGTGCAGCACGAGCGCAACGCTCACAACTTCCCCCTCGACCTGGCTGCTGTTGAGTCCACTCCTGTGGCTCTGCAGGCTCCTGCCATCGGTTGATCTGGAATCAACCTGTTCCTTCTGGAACAGACCAAACGATTCAGATCAACTGAATCGGAAAGCCCCCCTCCTCGGAGGGGGCTTTTTTGTTGGTGTGTTGGCTGTGAAGGATGGGCGGCGAATCAGGTCCCTTCAGGACACCAGCCGATCTCTTTCTCTAGCCGTTGCATCCATTGGTGGCAGCGGTGCGTGAGGTGTGCTCCTTGGGGGAGGCGCTGTTGGTGGTGAGCGCAAGCTGGCTGGGTGACTCCTCCCTCAGTGAGGGTGTGCTGAAAGTGCTGGCAGGTCAGGCACACCATGAGCGACCGGCTGGGTCTTAGCTGAATCGAGCCCATCGGCGGCCAGGTGCTTGCCGGCGGAGCGTTAACGATGCCCATCTTTTGCTTTTAGTATTTATGTACTATGCATTTCCTTCCCTGCTGTCAGCGTGTTGTTGGGGAGAATGGGGAGATGAGTGAGCCCCGCCCCACCCTCCAGTTCGATCTGGACCTTGAAGCTGTTCGCCTGCTCCACCGCTCGGTGAGCTTTCACCTTGAGAAATGGCCGGGGGGGCCTGATCCCAGGGAGCAGGAGGCGCTGCAGTCGATGAAGACCTTGCTCACGGCAGCATTGCTCGAGTTCAGCCTCGATCAGGATGGTCAGCGCTGAAACCCGTCGCCTTCACTCCTCTTTACGGAAGCAGCGACAGCGACCGATTGGCGGCCTACAACGCACTTAGTCGGTTGAGAAGGCTATGGAGCAACAACAGGCTGGAACCTGGGATTCGGTTGAGGCATGCCTGGAGTGCATCACCACCTGTTCGATCGATGATGGCGAGTGCGTCACCACCTGCGTTCGGACGCATCTTGGTGATGAGGAAGAGCTGTGGTCCAGCAGTCTTTGCCTCTGAGTTGTTCTCTTGAGCCGTTGTCCTTGTGGGTTGGTTGATCGCCATTGCCATCGTCGTGGCGCTGTCCTGGCTGGGATGGCGTTGGAATCGGTTCGAGTGTGCTGAAGATCGTTCCGTCAGCGGCCGCTTGGTGAAGCGCATGCATCGTCATTCACGGCGACGTAAGCACCATCACTGAGCGTCGTGGTCTCTGCAGATGTGCCCATCTTTCCAGCTCCAAATCCATGGAATTGTTGCTTTTGCCTTAAGGAGATCCTCTCGTTCTTCAAGCCTTACTGGAATGAATTCTGTTCTGTAATCAAATCCCTGATCACGCATGGACTGGTTCAGAACCAGGCTTCCTTCGTCGCTGGAAACTGAGCGGTGATAGGTGCCGATAGGGATTTGGAGAGCACCCATCGCTCGGATCAAATGAATGATGTGATGTGGGTGATCCCAAGCCGGATTGAGCAACGTGAAGGTTCGAGAACCCTCAAGTACAAGGTTGTTGTCTACCTGATGTCGGTGCACGTAGTACTGCTCTGAACCGTTTTGGTCGGGGGGTGACGTCGCGGCGCCATGGTGTGCGACCACGTCAGTACCATTGCTTCCTGGAACCCCAGCATCAAAGAATGTCACCGATGGGGTTTCTCGGAAGACATGAATTGGTATGAAGTGAAGTCTCACCATGCCTCCTCTTGTTCTTCTTCTTTCTGCTTTAAATCCGTCCTGCGAGAAAACCTGATGGATCAGCACCAGATCAAATCAATCGTCATGGATGACTCCAAATTGCGTTTCACCGGGCAGTCATTCGCAACACGCCTGAACAACTGAATTTGATCCTCCGATAAGCCTTGGGGCAGGGTGATCCACACCCGAAGTGTTTCGATCTTGCGGGGCCCCGTTTGGGTCATGATCTTCTCGACAGATGCTTCTGCGCCGGTGACAGACCAGTTTCGGCGTTTGGCCGTGATTCCCATCACGGTCAAGATGCAAGTGCCCAGGGCGGTGGCCAATAAATCTGTTGGTGAAAAGCTTTCCCCCCGACCCTCATGATCGGGCGGAGCATCGGTGCTCAACGACACACCGGAGGGCCCATGTTCGGCTGAACAGTGCAGATCGCCGGTGTAGCGGCAGGACATGCGCGTCATCAGAGCCCTGCCATCAATCAGGCCACAGGCATGCGACAACCCAGCTGAATCGTGCCTTCATCGATCAACCGGCCGAGCCGTTGCGCAACAGCTTCCTCAGTTCGTGTGAATTGATCTTGTCGGGCGGTTACCCATGCCATCTCTCCGTTTGTGATCACGCCGGTGGACATGGCTTCGAGAAAGAGCTCGCCGAGCTTCATGACACGGATGCGGTTGGAATCACGTTGATGGGACTCCATAGGGGGTGCATGACCTGCTCACCTTTCTTCATGGCGACCGATGATGGATGGCTTGGATCGCACGGCTGATCTCTTCGTTGAGGTGTGAGCCGGCGGGATTGAGGCGGATCAAGCTTGTGAATCCTTCGCTGAGTTCTGGCCTGTCAGGTGGGCTGCTCAGCCTGCAGTGCATTGCATGAATCACGGACTCTGGAACGGATCGTTGGCGGGACCGGTTCCAGACAAGACACTGATCCAAGGGTGTTTGCAGCCACCAGCCGGTCCATTGAATGTGTCCAGCCCCCTGGCTTCGGTGCATCAACCGTTGGCGCCAGTTGAGTTGCGCATGGGTCGCATCCACAAGCACGTTGTCGCCATGGGCGACGGCGCTGTCGATGGCGCCATGAAGATGGGGCTCCAATTCAGACCAAGGGCCCTGCACCTTCGGGTCCCCCCATAACTGTTCCCTCAGAGCGTCATTGCTGATCACCCGTGCAGGGAGAAGCGGAGCGAGGATCGCGGTGAGGGTGGACTTTCCGCTGCCCGGTGGGCCGATCAACAGATGGCCCTGTGGCCGTGGTTCAGGCAACGAACCGTTTGTAGAGCCACCGCACCAGTCCACCAATCACGGGCACCGGAGCGAACGTGGGGCCGACAAAATCAAAATAATCACGGTGATCCCCGATCTTTCCATCCGGATTGAAGCTGAGTCGGGTTGCGCCGGGGTAGATGAATTCAATCCCTTTGATTTTGAGGCCCATGCGCCATTCAACAAAGGCTGTTTCACCATTCACCACCACTGATTCTGTTTCCAGGAAAACGTCATCACAGCGCTGCATCAGACCATCCTGGGCAAGGATGTAGGCGTCAATTCCCTGCCGTTCCTGGGTCGGATCGGTGAAATGCACGTCGTTGGCGTAGACCGCCTTCCATTGCGCTGCTGTGGGGCCGGGCTTGCCGTAAGGCTTGGTGAACAGGGCACGGATCTGTTCTGCATCCAGCGGGGGGTGAAGTATGGGTGTTGTCATCAGAAGTCGGCGCCCACCTGAGCGGTGATGGTGTTGTTCAACTCGGGTGTGTTCATGCTTTGGTAAATCGATTGCACCCGCAATGTTGTGAACAACTTGCTGTTTTCTGCGGGGTAGTAGCGCACCTCAGCGGTCAGGGTGTTGGCCGGTTGAACCTCATTCGCCCAGACCGTCGTGAACTGGTTTTGAAGCCCGAACTGGAGCGAAGGCCAGGGTTTCCAGCTGAGATCGGCCGTCAGCGTTGCGCCGCCATAGCTGTTGCCGCAAAACGTGTCACTGAAACAGGTGATGCCTCCCCCGCTCCACTGCAACGACGGACCAATGGAGACGGTGAGTTCAGTTGTGTCTGACTTCAATAGCGGGAATGCCACACCGATGTTCCCCAGAACGGTGTTCACCCCGGAATCATTGGTGCCGTTGTATTGGTAACTGCTCAGAGCAAACAGATCGAGGTTGGAACCGATCGGTTTGTCGTAGCGGAGTTCCGCAGACCCTTTCTCCGTATCGATGGAGAGTGCCTCTCCTGCATCCTTCGACTTGCTTGCGTTGAAGCTGCCGCTCAATGACAGCTTCTGTTGTTCGTCCTTGTAGCGCGTTTTTCCGGTGAAGCTGACCGAAAGGGAGGTGTCGCCGTCCTTTTCATTGCCGATCACACCGGCGGACATCGAGCTGACCCAAAGGGGCTTGGTGGTGGCTGGTTTGAGTTGCTCTGCAGTGACTTCCAACCGTCCCAGCTGGGGATGGTTCAGCACCGTGGTTCCGTTGTTTGGATTTCGCTCAATCAATTCCCCGTGCAGGCTGTCGCCGTTGCGCAGGGTCAAGGTGATGGTCTCGGCCCAGCTCACGCTGGGAACCAGGCAAAGGCTCAGAAGTCCAGCCGTGGCGAGGGAACGGTGCATAGCGTCAGCTGAAAAAACCCTTGGACTGAAGCCACAGGCCGATGGCGAGCAGTGGCCCGAAGCCGGCGATCAACACGGTGATCTTCAGGCGCAGTGGCGACACCTGAGGTTTGGTCTCTCGAAGAGCCATGGCAAGGCACAAAGGCAAGTGAACTTAAACGCTGTGCTGCGCCGGCGCCTGTTCCCATGCCAACCAGTACGAGCTCCTCCTAGAGCTCGTACTCCTCTTCAAATTGCTGGATCAGCCCCTTGTAAAGCGCGAGCAGGCCTTCTGTCTCTTCGCAGAATCCGTCGGTGGTGTATTTGGCGATGAGATTCACCACGGCGCTTCGGATCTGCGTGAAGGCGCCGAGGTACTCAGCCTGGATGTCTTCATTCCGGATGTCGTTGATCAGCGCGCCCACTAGCTCAATCTTTCGCTTGGCAGCGGCCATTTCCGCTTCCATGTCCTTGTTGAGCTTGCGGCGTTTCTTCGGCATCCCCTCAATCGGATCAATCACCGACATTACGGGAGCCGACGGCCTTCCTCGTTCGAGCGGCTTCCCCTAGCGTCGGGTTCGCTCGACCCATGGCTTTGTGAATCGGACCTTTCGCGGTGTTGCTTACGTGTCCGTCTGGGTGGTGATCTGGGGAACGGTGGCGTCCTTGATGGACTGGATGCTGCTGACGGGTGAGGTCTACGAAACGGCCAGCTCTGGACAGGCGGTGACGTTCATCGCCTACGGGGCCGCAACAGTGGTTTTGGCCACACGGTTCTCGGGGCGTTTTCTTGCAGACGCCGATTCAGAAACTGCGGATCAGGAGTGATCCGCCCATGAGCAGCGCCAAGATCTCAAAGGATCGTTTGACCACGCGGCTGCCTTTCACCAGGGAATAGTGGGCTCCCAGGAAGCCTCCGACCAACGATCCGAGAACCAGGGCAGGAAGCCAGTCCCAACGGATTTCTCCGCTCAGACCCAGCACCAGCGCACCGGTGCCATTCCATCCCAGGCCCACCAGCACCAGGGTGTGGGCGACGGCTCTGGAGTAACTCAGCCCGAACCAGCGCACCAGCCAAAGGGTGACGAACAACCCCGTGCCTGAGGTGAGTGAGCCGTTGAGAATGCCGATGATGAACAGCCCGCAGCTGCCAAGCCCGATGGTGCGGGCTGTCAGCGGGCGGGGCTGGTCTGTCGTTCCCAGATCCGGTTTCCGAGCCGAGTAAAGCCCAAGCCCCAGGGTCAGCAGCCCAAGGCTGGCGGTGGCCGCTTGATCGGGCAGCGCAAGAACCATGCTGGCCCCCACAAACACTCCTGGAAGACCGGCGGCCAATACCAGCGCCGAGCGTCTTAGGTCAAGGCTGCTGGCACGCCAATGACGCCCTGTAGCCCCCAGCCCCAGGGCAACGCTGGCCACTTTGTGGGTGGCCAGTGCCATGGCAAAGGGCAGGCCGAGAAGGATTAGTGCGGGCAGTTGAACCAGTCCCGCCCCACCTCCCGCCAGAGCTGAAAGGGCATTGGCGCCAATGGCGATGCCCAGCAGGGCGATTTGCATCAGCAGTTCGGACACACTCAATCTCGTGTCAGGAAGGCGATGGGCACCGAAAACGTGAGGATGCGATGGGGCTCCCCCGGAAGAATGGCGACGCAGGCCACTTCACGATCAGCGTGGGCGTCGCGGGATTGCACCACAAAGGCCGTCGCGTCCTCGATGCTCCACATCGGGGCATCACCGCAACGGCGTTCATCCCTGTAGGCCTGCCAGACCTCGCAGAACGCCTCTCCATCTTCACCACGTTTCATTTCCGTCAGCGCCTCTTCCAGGCCCACGTCTTCGAAACGTTCGAACAGGCGAACCATCAACGGGTGGGCAATGGTGGATGAGGCTTTCAACGTTGAGTTGATGGTGCCGATGGCGCTCACCATCAGCTTCGGTTTGGAGCGTCGTGCATCAATCACCCCCACTGGCAGGTTGAGGTCCCAGCTGGGGTGTCCGCTGACGGCACAGGCCAGATCGAACAACCCCAAACTGCATTGCTTCATCAGGCTCTGAATGGTTTCTCGATCCATGACTCAGTTCCGCGCGGCCCGATTCACCGTTTGCACTCCAGTGTTGCCAGGATGGCCGTCGGTTGGTGCCGGTTTGGATGTCCTTGGTTCAGATCTACCTTGATGCCGTCACCCACCAGGTGATCACGGATGAAGAGCTTGCCTACGTTGCCGGCAATCAGGATCAATTTGATCGAACCGAACTGAAACTCACTGCACGCCTCGCACATCTGATTGGCGCTGGCAATATCAGTGTCGGAACACGCTAATTATCCGAACAGAAAACGTTGAAGCCGATTGAGGAATTGCCGCATCGTTCTTCTGTCACGACTGAAGATCATTCGATCACGTGTCAGCATCGTGCGACTCACCCGATCTGTGACCCTGATAGACAGGAATTGAGGCGAAGTCAAGTTTTCAAGGCAGGGCAACAACTCCCGACCAGGTCTGGAGAACATCGGGTGCGCCCTGGGTAAGGGCGGCAACAGCACTGGCTGAGCCAATCCCGATTCCAACCACAACTCCTATGGCAAAGACGAGCAGTCCCGTGAGAACACTGCGTTCTGAAAATGGCATCCACTCAATGATCAGCCAACCTGACTTTCCTTCGGCCAACGTCAAATGGCCACTGCGGTGTCACAGGACGTGATGGGCGCCGGAGCGGATCTGTTGTGTGGTTTTGGCCATAAAGGTAGATCTACCGACTGATCGATCGGGCTTGTCTTCGCTAACAACCGAATGTCAGCCAGATGACAGTTTCAGTGATGAAAACGATTGACGAGCACATCCAGAAGGACCAAGAGGAGTTTCTCAAGGCCCTGTCTGAGCACAACGATGGCAAGGTGCGTCATCTCACAGAAGAGCTCCAGTGGCTGTTGGATCACAAGAAGGAATTTCCTGATGATCCCCATGACCCTTCCCCCCTTGAGCTGTTCTGCGAGCAGAACCCCGATGAGCCTGAGTGCCTGGTGTACGACGACTGAGTAGAAGTACCCATTCCTGGCTTTGACGAGGCGCGATGCCGCGCCTCAACACACAACTTATTTAAGTTGTGTGTAGTCGATGTGTTCTGCAGTGATTCGCGCCATCCTTTCCCGTCCCATTGCAGGCGACCTTGGTCTGCTTGTGCTTCGGGTGTTCACGGGGGCTCTGCTGATTCACCACGGCTACGAGAAGCTCGCCAATATCGAAAATTTTGCCGATGCATTCGTTCGTCCGTTGCATCTCCCCTTTCCGATCTTGCTCTCCTACGTCGCTGCCTTCTCGGAGGTGATCGGAAGCTGGTTGCTGATCACTGGATTGTTGACGCGGATGGGAGCGTTGGCAGTAGCGGGGACGATCTCCGTCGCCATCTATCACGCCATCGTTACCGCCGGCTTCAACATCTACCTGCTTGAGCTGCTTGGGCTTTATTTCGCGGCTGCTGTGGCTGTTCTCGCCTGTGGCCCTGGCGTCTTCTCCATCGATGAGCTCATTGCTCGCCGCCTCGAGCCCGACATGCAATTCTCTGCTGAGCAAGACACAGATTTCGCCAATGGCGAGGCTGCTGTTCTTGAAGAGGCCGTGGCCAGCCGCTGAACCTCAGCGTGATCATTTGCGAAAGCCCCGCAACTGCGGGGCTTTTTTCATGGTTGCCGACGGTGCGGGGTGAAGACGCGTCAGAATCGTCAAAGTTGGTTTAACGCGATGAAAGAGGTCAGCCTGCTCGAGATGATTGGCCGCTCATTGGCGAAGGTTGCCGCAGGCGCTGGTGTTGCAGCAGTGTTGATCTGGTTGACCTACGTGATGCTGGATTTTGGCCATATGCAGTCGGGCTTTACCCTGCCTCAATCCAGTTATTGAGCTGAGATGCAGTGGAATGATGCTGAATCACCATTCCTGCTCGTCGCTTCGCTGCTGATTGCTGTTCAGGTTTGTTGGATTGGAGCTGCGCTGCGGCGCAACCAACGCAGGCGTCTGGGAGAACCTCTCAGCGCAATAGCGTTTCAACGTGAACTCCAGCGGATTTTTTCAAGAGCGAATGGGTTGTCCTGAGCCATGAAGCAACTTCCAGGTCAACGGAGCAGAACCCTGCCGCGATGGCTGAAGTCGGTCACGGCGGGGCTAATCACCGTCATGGCCACCATTTGGCTGCTGTCGTTGCTTCCCTTTCTGCTCCTCGCAGCGTTGGTGCTTTCAATCGCACTCATCCCTGTCACCCGTCGTCTGAGACGGGACATGGAAAAAGCTGGATACAACGTTGACGAACCCTGGAGGTCTAATCAGCGCCGTGATCTCAATATCACTCCCTGGCACCGACAGCTTCGCAATATCTGGAGAGATTTCAGCTCTTAAATAGGTCGTTAGCCATCGAGCGGTATCGGCCAAGGGAACGTCCGCCGCGTCGAGTTCTTGTGGACAAACGTTGGCCAGGCAAAAGATGCAACGGAGCGAAATTCACCAATTGTGTTTCAGGACGGTCCTTCTGTTCGGCCGCCAACAGTTCGGCGATCGCTTCTGCCGTGGTTTGTGGGGAAGCGGTTTGCGAGACGGTTTCGATTGATTCAACCTGTTCTGCTTGCAAAGTGCTGCTGGCAGCAGCGGGGAAAGCATTTTGCTTGGCGGGCTTGGCTGCGCCGAGGGGCCACAGAAAAACGAAGCTCAGCAGAAAAGCAACGGTGGCCGTGAGGGTTCCGGTGAGTCCTAACGCCAGACCCTGAAAGTTCCACAGCAATCCCGAACCCGCCATTCCGAAGGTGCCCAGGGCGGCCAGCATCAGGCCGAGGATGGATGCCTGTGGTGCTTTGACCTTGAGTGGCTGGCTGGCTTCAGGGACTTCAAGGGGCGCGAGTCGCGGTTCAGGCCGAAGCAGAACAAAACTGATTCCCAGCAGAACCAATGCCGTGACGGTGCTGCCGAGCCCCAGGGTGCGGCCCTGAAAATTCCAAAGCAAACCTCCGCCAGCAAGACCTGAAACCCCGAGGGTTGCCAGTGCAAGTCCGCTCAAGAAGGGCAAACGATTGCGCATGACTCAGTTGCTCCCGTTTTGCGTTGCGGCGTAAGCAACGGCTCCGCCAGCGATCACGGTGAGAAGGCCTGTGGTCAACAGAAAGCCAACCAACATGGCGAATCCAAGAACAGAACCCAGGAGGGACATCTTGATTCGCAGCAATTTCGACTTCATCAACATCACCAACAGCAAGACCACGGTGGTCTTCAGGCCAGCGATCTTTGCAGCACTGATGGGACAAAAAGGATTGATCAACACCATCGACTGCTCTAGGTCGTCTTAAGCGTTTCTGAAGTCTGGCGAAAACAAGGGCACACCGTGAGCAAAAAAAAACGGGCCCAGTGGCCCGTTTCTTGAATGAAGTGCTCGATCAGCGACGACGGTTGCGGGAACGCTGCTTCAGCTTGCGCTTGTATTTCTCAACGGGGGTCTCATGGTGACGGATCCGACGCAGATCAGAAAAGATGCCGGCTTTGGCGACGGAGCGTTTGAAGCGCCGCAACGCGGATTCAATACCTTCGTTTTCGCCGACTGTGACCTGACTCATCCGTTCCCCGAAACAGAGCAATAAACAACAACCTTACCAGCCGCCCTCTACCCGAGCACCGCCGCCCGCCTGCTGTGGGCTGAGCGTCTTGCATGACGCTTGTTGAAGAGATCGTGGCGCATCCCAGCTTCTGCTTTGGGATGGGTCCATCACTCCGGTAGGCACCCGTCTTGACCCTCACGCACTGCCCCCTGTGCATTGGTCTGGCTGTTCTTTCGGCCGTTCGTTTCATGGCCCACTGCGTTATGGCCGTTCAGCTTGAACGCGGCACGGCAGGTGAGTCGACCCATCCCGCCATGCTGTTGGGAACTCTGTTTGAGCTCTGAGGGAGTTCCGCGTCAGGGATCCTTCGGATCAACTAGCTGCAGATAGGCCATGTCGGCGTTCTGCATGGCCTCCTCATCGTGATGAGCTTCAACGCTGTACAAGAGGTGAAGCAGCCGGCCGCGATCCATGCCACGCTCAACAACTTCTTTCCAGAGGCGTGAGCTCAGCTCCGCATCACGCCACTCGAGTTGGGCATCCACCAGCGCCCGCGTCATGGCGAAGTAGCTCTGACGGTCGTTGCGGAGCCTGTCTTCCGACAGGCTGTGTAGAACTGCTGGCTTGAGCAGATTGCGAATCGTTTGTGAGGCTGCCCTCAGTACCTTTGGCATCGTCGTTGTCCGACTCAGTTCAGTCTGATTCGGTCGTCTGGGCTGACAACGGAGTGAAATGCCTATGCCTGGATCCGAAATGAGTATTTGAACTCACTCCAATTGAACGGTATTGCTCATGACTTTTTGTAAAGTCAAATCCGTTAGGTTCAGTCATCTGATCTCAATACCGTGGAAATACTTGTGCTGGCAGCCGTATTTGTGCCCTTATCTGCTCTCGTGATGAATGCATTTTCCGGCGATTCGGAAGACGATTTCGATTTCCTCTAAATGGAAGCCAAGCTCCTGGCAATGTTGGCCTTTGGCGCCGCCGTCATGACCCTATGGGCTTGGTTGATCGCGAATTTGCCGCTGATGGAGTCTGACCGGAGCAAGCCTGGCAACCGCCGTTAATGCGGTATGGCGCTAAGTGTCCACGCAGACAAGTGGTGCCACGGAAAAAGAGTTTTTGTCCCAGCTCTCGTGCGTGGGCATCGGTAAGCGGTAGAGAAAGCCAGCGTTTAGGCACCTGACCTGTCAGCTTTGATCTGGCTTCGAGTGCCGCCTGTCGCCGTTGTTTTTCCTCACGATCGTTTTTGCGATACACCCCTTCAATTTGAAGTTCGCGAGCACAGGTTTCACAGGCATTCACGGTGGGCTTGCGGCGGGCAGTGTTCAGCGACAACTTGTCGCTGGGCACTTCTCGCTCGGCCCCACAGCTGCAGCGGCACCACCAAAAGGCGTTTCCTGCTTTGGTTCGCCGTTCGGATGAGCGCACCACGGTGAGTTTGCCGTAAACCTCGCCGATTCGGTTGCGTGGACTGGAGGGCATTGCTCAGGCGGATTTCTGATCAGCGGCGTTGTCCAAATCGGCGAACTTGGCAGCCATCGTTGGGTTGCGTCTGGTCAACTTTTTAACGGTCACATCCTGTGCCTTGTCATTGGCGAGCCGCAGGTTTCGGTCAGCGCCCAACAGGGCGTCCTTGGTTTTTTGAAGGTGATCAATCGACTTATCGATTTCATCAATTGCCGTTTGAAAGCGTCTCGAAGCGAGGTCGTAGTTGCGTGAGAAGGATGTTTTGAAGGTTTCGAGGTCGTTCTCGAAGTTGGTTACATCAATGTTCTGGGCTTTCACCAGAGCAAGCTCTGCCTTGTATTCCAAGGATCTCAAAGCAGCATTGCGGAGCAATGTGATGAATGGAATAAAGAATTGTGGGCGAATGATATAGGTCTTCGGGAAGCGATGAGACATATCGACGATGCCTGAGTTGTAAAGCTCGTTTTCAGGCTCCAGGAGGGAGACGAGTACCGCATACTCGCAATTTTTTTCGTTTCTGTCTTTGTTCAGCTCTTTGAGAAAATCTTCATTCTTCTTCTTTGTGGCCGTTGTGTCGGCCTCATTTTTCATCTCAAACATGATTGAGATGATTTCGTTGTTGAGGTCGTCTTGGTCGCGAAAAATGTAATCACCCTTGCTTCCACTGCGCGCGTCGTTGTCTTTTTCGAAATAGGCTTTCGGAAAAGCAGCTGCACGAATCCTGTTGAATTCGGTTTCGCAGTGTTGTTCAAGGGTTTCTCCCACCATTTTGGTGGAGAGCCGCGCTTTCATGTCGCGCAAGCGTTCAATGGCCTGATCCCGGTCACTGAGCTGTGCTTCGTAGCGGTCCTTCAGTGATTGTGATTCCAGTTGATGCTTCAGTTCCGCTTCTTTTAAGCCGCTCTGTAGTGCATCCCGTTGTTTCTCTATGGAGCTCACCGCTTCATTCACGGCTAGCTGGCGCTGCATGGCCCCAGCCTGGAGCTGCGCTTGCAAATCCCTCACGTCATTGTCTTTTTGCAGCGTTATCGCCTGCATTTCTTTGGCGAATTTGGTTTCTGCTAGGCGCAGTTCTGTTGCCTGCTGCTCACGCATTTGCTGGAGTTCAGTGGCAATACGATCCCGCTGCTTCTCCGCTTTGTTGACGGCATCTTTAATCGCAAGTTCCTGATGCAGTGCACTTTGCTTGAGTTGGCCCTCAAGTGTTTGCATCTCCCTGTCTTTTTTGGCAATGGCCAACTCGATGGCATTGCGTTTGTCTTGTTCTGCCAGGGCTAGTCGCTTATTCAGTTGCTGCTCAAAATCTCGATCCCTCACCTGTTTGAGGATGTCGGCATACCCTGCTTCATCCACCTTGAAGGCTGTGTTGCAGTGAGGGCAGATGATGTCGTGCATGTCTGACGATTTGTGTTGAACGTTCGCGCTACGTGCTGGGATTTTATCCGGCTCTGGCTAATACGAGATCAGCCCACGCTTCATGCCATGCCCGATTGGATCGATCCACGCTCAATGCTCGATACGGTGATCATCTTGAGCATCGTGGCCCTGGCCGCCATCGGATTCGTGGTTGGCATCAAGGAAATGATCACCGATCTGAGCAAACTGCGTCGCGCCAAGGTTTAAGCAGGCTTCAGCCTTCCAGCCCGGACCGCAGCGCTGCCAGTCTTGCGGCGTTCACACCAAGATCCGAGTCGCCGAGGCGCGACTCGGACCGTGCCTGGATCTGGCTGTTGTCGCGATCAGCGAACAGTTCGAGGTCATCCACAAAGCCAAAGAAAGCGCTGCTGGCTTCGGCATGGAGGTACGTCTCGGTTTGATCCACGACAACCGTCCGCGGCGATTCCTGCACCAGTTCACTCAGCCTGTTGAGTTCAGCCATCGGGTTGGTGCTTTCCCACGTTTGGCTGGTGCAGTGAGCTGTTGTCGGGCAGTTGCGTAATGCCCCGTTGCTCACGCCAAGATCAGCAGGGACGGGCCCAACAAGATGGAACAGCATCAAGACGGGCGCCAGTAGGCCGGCAAGAAAGGTCACTGGTCTCTGCGGGAACGACCGCTCCAGTTGAGCATCCAAAGCCAGAGGCCGAACAGAGTCCCGACCGGTAGTGCGATTACCACCAGCTGGCTGATCACGAACTGCCGCACCTCAGCATCCACGGTTGCACTGTTGGCAGGTCATGCAGGCCCAATTCGCTGTTCGTTCGCCATCATGGAATGCATTGCTGGGCAACGATGACGAATCCGGGCTGGATTGTGCTCGCATGGATGGTGGTGGCGCTCGCTTCTGCCTTCAAGTTTTGGTCGATTACGCGCCCTTATCGAGACAAATCCACAATGCCCAGTGCGCAAACGGTTGATGAGGCCCGTCAGCGCTTGGAACGTCGTTGGCGAAACGACAGCAAAGTGTGACGCTTATTTCTCGGCGATCACCCAGGCTGTTGCAGCCCTCTGGCGGATGTAGAGATCAGCAAGTTCCCGTGCCAGAGCTTTCAACGTATCGAGATCGTCCGTGTCGTCGATGGACCGTTTGATCGATTCAGCTTCGAATTGCTGAGGCAGGCTCAGATTCACAACTCATAAGCGAGTCAACCAACTGTAACGAAGCGTTATTTCAGGTGTGGGCTGGCTGCTGCGCGTGAACGAGCGATCTCTTCTTGCCAAGCCAAAAGAAGATCTTTGCTGATCTTCTGCAGCTGTTTGACATCGGTGATCGCACTGATATCGCGACTGCGCTGTTCGATGTCGAACTGTTGGCCAAGTGTCAGAGCGATGGGCTCCATGGTGACTTCGACAGGCTCAACTCAAGGTATTGGCTTGATTCTCTGATGTCGTAACAACGGGTACGTTTTGTCTCCGATGTGAGCTGTCGCATACTTGGTTTTGACGAAAAACATTGCGTCTCGTTATTTATAGATTGATTTTGATCAAGCGCTGATCGTTAAATGTTGACATCCCCAACGATCTCAATCTGTACTTCCTAGATTTAACGGAAGACGCTTGTAAAACTTTGGACGGTTCCGGACAAAACCTCGAGCGCCGTTATCGCCTGGAGATTTGGAGGGAAACGGTTTATTGGATGCAAACGCGATGCAGCGACCTCGAAGATCTGGATCGTGAGCGCGATGCCGCCTCGATTTACACGGAGTTCCGTTTAAAAGGCGTGGCCTGATTCGAAATTAGTTTTGGGATTCAGCAACGGGGAGGGAAACGGCCACCAACAGAGCAATTCCGATTTCGGTGGCGGCAATCAGTAGTTCAGTAGCGATTCCCATGGTCAGTTGCGATTTTCACCGATGGGTGGCATGTCGCTGGGTCGCATCAGGGCAAACACCACAGCAGCCGTCATCACGATGCCAATGCCCAGCGTGGCAATGATTGCAGTTGTGTAATCGCCCATCCCGTCAGCCCGAACAGGCTCACGTTACACGAATGTAACGCTCTGTAAAGCGCTTCTCAGTTTAATCTCCCTGGCTGGGGGGGATTCGTGAAATCCGGCTGACTCAGCAGCTCCTTGCCGCGACGGTGGATTTCCTGGGCGTAGTCGGTCCAGGCACCTTGCCCCCAGTACCGAAAACAACTGGTTTCCAGCAGCAGCACATGCAGTAACGACTCCTGATATTCCTTGGTGCTGGTTGTTGTGGGGTCTGCTGCGACTGATGGATCGAACAGCGCATGGAACTGAGCACTGAGCTGATTCATCGGGCCCAGCACATTGGTGTAGCCCTCGACCCAGCTCAGGTTGTTGGTCCAGGACGCACCCTCCATGCTGAAGCTGGAATCGTCAGCACTCAGTCTGCTGATGGCCTCCTCAACGCCTTCTGCAGAGGCGTTGAGGCCAATTTGATTCCAAAGGCGGTGTTGCTGTACCGCCTGGATGGTGGGGAACTGGTCGGCATTCACTCCGATGCGCTCTAGGGCTTCGATGTATTCACTGCCGTTGATGGCCACGGTGCCGTTGGGGTTGTCACGGATGTGGCGGTTGGCCTGCCGGAAGGCTTCAGGGAATTCATTCATCATCACCCCACCGTTTTCTCCATCGGCAATTTGGCTCACCAGTGTTGGCACCTCGACGTCATCCAAGCGTTGCCGTTCGCAACCCAATGCCTCGTAATAAGGTTGCATCTGGCCTACAAGTTTGGTGTCAGATCCCTGGGTTTTGATCAGCGCAGTGATGCTGATCTCCTCGCCTTGGCTGTTCCTGGCAAGAAGCCGATTCGGCACAAAGCATTGGCTGCGCCGCAGTGGACTGCCGTCCATGCACTCAACGCTGTGCTCTTGAACCAGGAGCCACTGATACCCCGCTTCTTTGAGGGCTTTGACGAATTCGAACAGGGTGTCGGGATGGTTGGGTAGCGCCATCTCCGGTGGAGAGAAACCCTTGACCCGTTCCAGTGCAGCGCTGCCAAAACAGGCCACGAACTGTTGTTGCCAGGCGCTGATTTGCAGTTTCAGGTCTGGGATGGGTGTGGATGGAGCTACGGCATGGCTCCAGAAAGTTCCAAGCCACTCCACGTGCCTCTGCATCAAAGGATCACAGGCGAGGTAGTGGAGTGCATCGCCAATGTCGTGACGCCCCATCTGCTCGATCCCCCAGAGCAGATTGCCCGAGTAGTCGAGCATGATTCTTGGGCTGCAGCCCTCGTTGATCAGTTCAGGCAGCAGTTCAGCAAGACGCCGGTAGCAGTGGGCGAATGGTTCTGCGTTGTGGTTATCACCCTCATTGGGGTGATCCAGCATGTGTTGAAGATGGGAGATCAAGTTGTTGTTCACTCCCGCCGGCACCGTCGGTTGGTGCATGTGGAGAGCGCAGGCAAAGCCGGAACGCACTTGTTCAAGCTCGATCCCGCTGTTCGACCAGACCTGCCGTGGTTTGAGCATCACAGCGGCGACGTCCGCTTCTCGTCCGCTGATCGGTGGACAGCCTGTCATTGCACTCCGCTCGTTATGACCAGCCGGCGCGCGGTGTTTGGCGCAGCAAGCCTTCCCAATGATCACGCCAAGTGTGCTGATCGCCAATGCCGGCCAACAGTTCAACCTCAGCAGGTGCCTGACTCAAACAATTCCTCCAGCGGGTGATGTCTTCGGCTTGATCAAGCCAAGTGCTCAGCACGTCGTGGCGAATTGCCTCGCCATCCCATTGGTTCTGGTCGGCCATGTTTTGCGACCAGTGCATCAATTCATCCAGGCTGAGTGGCCTGAAACCTTGGATTGCCAGGCCGGTAATCTGCTCGAGTTCATAGCGACGCAGAACGTCTCCGAGGCCAAAAAAGTGAAGAAGGATCATTGAGCTGATCACTTTTGTGTGCAATTTATGAGCCTTTCTCTGTTCGAATTGTTCAGGTTGATGGTCTTTGCTTTTGGAAATATTTCAATTTGATCAACAGCTAGGTCTTGGCACTCATGGCTTGAGAGTGCCAAGCTTCTGCCAGCATTCTTGAGCCGATGCCTCTGATCAATGTGCGCACGTCGCTGCCAGCGTTGAAGGATGGATCAGCGTTATTGCAGGCCCTTTCGTCCGAGTTGGCCAACCAGACGGGCAAGCCGGAGGCCTACGTGATGACGCTCCTGGAGACAGGCGTGCCGATGACCTTCGCCGGCAGCCTCGAGCCCTGTGCCTATGTGGAGGTGAAGTCGATCGGTGCCCTGCGTCCGCCTGCGATGACAGCTGCGTTCTGTGAGCTGATTCATGCACGCACCGGAATTCCTGCCAACCGGGTGTACATCGGTTTTGAGGATGTGCAGGCGAGCTGTTGGGGGTGGAACGGCACCACCTTTGGGTAACAACAGCTGCTAACAGCACGTAACAAGCCAAGTCACGCCCTCGATCACCTTGCTTAGCGTTTTCCCAGCACGGATGATTTCTGTGAGTGAATCCTTCGGTGGTCTGCCCAACAAGGAGTTGGGTTCTGGTGTGTCGCAGTGGTGGCGTGAGCGGGTCCAGCACCTGATTGATTGCGGTCGTGCTGAAGATGCCCGCTGCCTTTACCTGGAGTTCGGGGAAGACAGTGCAGGAACTCTGAATTTCTAAAAACGCCCCATAAAAAAGGAGGGTTCCCTAGGCCCTCCCGGAGTCGACGCATTACCCCTCACCGGGGTGCGCCAATTGTTACGTGCTGAACACTCAAGCGCTGTAAGTGTTGATACTTATTCCTGGCCTCAGCAATCAACTTAGGGATTGTTCCTGACGCCGCAGGATTTCATAGGCCTGCCAAAGACCTTCAACGTCAGAGCACACCGCATGGCGACTGCAGACGCGGTAGCGGCCCTGGCCGATGGCATCAATGGTTGTGCCCTTGGACGTGGCGCAGATGCGACTGATGCTCTCCATGGGTATCGCTCAGTGGATCAAGGATCTAAAGCCGCAAGGGGGCGGCTTGCACATCTGATTTGCAGTTCTAAATCTCTTTGGTGGGAGAAAAGATCCATGGCTAAAGGTTCACCGCCACAAAAAAACCGGGGCTGGCCCGGTTTTTGTTCAGATTTGCACCGGCGTTTCAAACGCTCAGGCTTTCGAAGGCTTGGTGGTGAGTGCAGCAGACATGGCGGAAGCCAGGAGCACGCATCCGGCGACGGCGAGGAAACCCATGGATCAAGGGGGAGGGAATGACAAAGGCATCATTCCCACAGCTGGCGTCAGCTTTTGTTGCTGTTGGCACGGAATTCGGAAGAGCCTTGCTTTTGGCCGTTCTCGGTCGTTTTCAGAGGCATCTCCTGGCGGTCGAGACATGATGAACACAGCAATTTTCCCTTGTTGCGCCAGTAAGCCGCCATCGAGCGTTCGATGCGCATGGAGCATCCCTCACAGCGAAATAACGGCATCGGCGGCTTCGCGAGGATGCTCTTCTAACGCAACGGTGCGGCTGAACAGGTGTTCTCTGTGACGATGGGTGCGCTTCGCTCGCCCAAGCCTTGTGATGCAGGCCTTGCGTTTGTTGCTGCTCACCCTGATGGCGCCTGTGGCTTCTGCCTCAACGGCCTTTCAGCCCTTGGATCGGGTGGAGAGTTGGTTGATCGAGCGACGTTTGGACGAAAACCAGGATCCGATCTGCCGTGCGTCTGTGCCAGGACCTGGCACCTGGTTCTCGGCACGGGTTCATCTGGATGCGGATGATGTGATGGTGGTGCCTGCCGGGCTGCAGCGGCCGGACGAGACGAGGCTGGAAGCTGTGCGTGATGCGCTCCGTCGCTGTCGCGCCAGTGTTCTTTATCTGTAGTGGATAAAGCTTTGTGGCTGGGCCCGCTGCTGATCTGAAATCGGGCTATGAAATCAGGGTCGGCAGTTGCAAAATCGTCGACTCCTCACACCACCCGAGCCTCCGCAAATCGCGGGGGCTTTTTTTTGATTGATCCCGAACAGCACCTTTTGATTTTGTGCTCAGCAAATGGTTTGCGGTTGTGATGTTTTTAACTGCTTTATCTCTGATGTATTGCATCGAGAGGCTTGATACGGGAGGTCAGTGGATCCAGGAGATCTGCTTCAAAACGGAGTTCAAAGCCTTTGTGAACGCCCGCACCAAATCACGCGCCACTTTGAAGACCTATCGCGTGGTGCATGCCACCTGGAATCAGGTGGTCACCGTTGTGCAGGGGGCAGCTGAATCCCATTGATCAGCCTTGCTTCGGCCTTCTCGGGCCGTTGCGATCCCGAAGACTTCAAGGCACTTCCTGGGATGCGGAAAGTTCTGAGCCATAACCAGTGGCCCAGGCGTCTTGGACATGATCCTCACGCGGTATCTCAGCAGTGAAGGTTGGGTGGAGGAGTGTTCCCATGCCAATGCTTTTGATGCCTACATCGATGCACGGCGGTGCTGCGTGCTCCGAGGCTGTCCTTACCTTCTGGTGGATTCAGAGACCGGCAGCACGGTTTCGGTGCTCACGGTGAAGCAGTGTTTGCACCAGTACGGCATCGATGGAGATTTTTTGGCGTGATTCATTCGGTGGTGTGACGCAAGAGCCGGCAGGATGGCGGTTGCTGAAACCTCCCAATGGCGACGTTTCTGGTGACCGGCGCAAACCGTGGGATCGGCTTGGAATACTGCCGCCAGCTCAAGGCCCGAGGCGATGATGTGGTGGCGGTTTGCCGGCAAGCCAGTGATGAACTGGAGGGCCTGGGGGTGAGGGTGGAAGCCGGCCTTGAGTTGAGCGATAGCCAAGCCATTGATGACTTGGAGCAGCGTCTGGATGGCTTGCCCCTCGATGGCGTCATCCTCAATGCCGGGATTTTGCAGTCGATGGGCCTAATGGATTTGGATCCCGATGGCATTCGTCGACAGTTTGAGGTGAATGCCCTTGCTCCTTTGCTGCTGGCCAGGGCTTTGGTGGATCAGATGCCCAGCGGAGCCAAGTTGGTGCTGATGACTAGCCGCATGGGGTCCATCGACGACAACAGCTCGGGAGGCTCCTATGGCTATCGGATGTCGAAGGTGGCCCTCAACATGGCTGGAAAATCGTTGGCGATTGATCTGGAACCGCGGGGCATCGCTGTGGCGATTTTGCATCCCGGATTGGTGCGCACCCGCATGATTCGTTTCAATCCAAGCGGGATTCCGCCCGAGCAGTCGGTGAAGGGGCTGTTGGCCCGGATTGATGGCTTGACGCTGGCCACCAGCGGCAGCTTCTGGCATGCCAATGGTGACTTGTTGCCGTGGTGAGACGGGAGACATGCTTTGGGATTTGATCCGCGTCATTGGTCAGGCGGACGCCCTGAACAACGGGTCACCAGCAATGTTGAGGCGTTGCTGGCGGAGAACGACGCCTTACGCCGCGAGCTGTCGCGGCTTAACCGTGAGTTGGAGCGACTGCAACGTCCGCAACGCCAACGCATTCGTACGGAACCCAGATCCCATCGCCCTTGGAGCGAGCCATCGGCGCAAGCTCAACCGCGCATCAGCAGCCAACAGGTGCGGGTATGGGGGCAGGCCCTCGCCCAGCAGCCGGGATGGACGGCACTGCGTCAGAGCGGGTTGGAGGTCTTGGTTGATCAGCTCAACCGCAGTAGTTTCCCTGCCCACTTAACTCTTGATCAGCGACTGGACCGACTGGTTCCTGGCCTGGGAACAGATCTCCTTGCAGCGGTGGGAGCCAAACCAAACAAGCAAACAACGGCAGTTTTGGCGGCGTTTGCGTTGTTTGGAGTTCGCGCCAGTGAATGGCTGGATGAGGATCCACGGCGGGTGGTGGAGCAGCTGCGTCAGCGCCAGGACCGATCAGGTTCCAGAAGGCAGGGTCGCCGCACCCGAACGGATCAACGTCAAACGGATCGTCAGGACGATGGCGATGCCCGTGATCCACGCCGTGCAGCTTTAAGGGTGTTGGGCTTGGACGCCAATGCGTCTCTGGCGGAGATCAAGCAGGCGCATCGAAAACTGGTGAAGCAGCATCATCCCGATCTCGGTGGTTCGGCGGAAGCTTTTCGACGCGTCAATGAGGCCTACCAGTCGTTGGTTCAATAACGCGTTGGTTCGATAGCGCAGCCCTGATCGTTTTGATGGGTGTTGTCCGATGATTTGAGGCAGTAATCAGGTCGCGTTGATGCCGGTCGAAGTTGGGGTGGTGCTGATTGGTGCTGGATTTGCCGTGGGTGTGTCCCTCGCCGTCGCGGTTTGGTTTGAACGTTGGAAGGCAAAGCAGCCAGATCCTGAAGGCGAATGAGCCATAAAAAAAGCCCCGCCGAGGCGGGGCTTGAAAGAGGTTGTGCTGTTGTCAGCGGGATACTTTCTGACCGCGATAAACAAGAACAGGACGCTGGGCGTTGGATGCGGCAGCGTTGTTCTGGTTGTACTTCTGGCCGCGATAGGTCAGGGTCATGATGAGTTCCTCGAAGCAAGCTCAGGTCCCCGTTCCATGGCCTGAATCGAACTGCGCCTCGCCGAAGACGAGGTGAACGTGAATGCGTAGCAGTTGCTACAGATCCTTTATAGGAGTGGTGCAATCCCACGTGTCGTTCGCGCTGTTACAGAACAAGAATTTTGTTCGGCTCAGGCCTTCAAAGGCTTCAAGCACGTTTGGGAGGTGTATGCACCGGACGCGGCTTGAGTTCTGGTGTTTTTTGAGTCATTACGGCTGAAGGAGAATTGAATCGATTCTGTCGCCGCTTGACTGGTGGAAATGATGGATCGGCTACCGATCTCGAGGCTCAAGCTCTGAACCTTCTGGCCCGGACTCAAAGCTTCCATTAATTCGTTGTTCTGCTGAACAGTTCGTCTGCGATTGGGTGATCTTTGATGCTTACTCAGTGTGAAGCTAATGGCGCCCATAGACGCCATCCGTACGGTAAGTGCAGATCAGTTTTGGCGGTCATGAACAGCGCTCAGAGCAAGGATGATTGGGTGAAGGCTCAGCAGCACAAGTTCCATAAACCTATTGATGTGGACACCTTGATGTGGGTGCGCAATCGCTTGATGCGTTTGGAAGTGGAGGCCCGTTGGGCCGACCGCATTTGTGTGTTTGAAGAGTTTTTCCCGAATGACGCGATCATTCCGCGCATTTAAACCTTCGCCATGTTTTTGACTGTCTTTGGCCAGAAGGGTGGTGTGGCAAAAACCTGCACCAGCATTCATTTGGCTTGTGTCTGGGCCCAGCAGGGTCTGTCGGTGTGTGTTGTTGATGCGGACCGCAATCGGTCAGCAACCGCTTATGCCGCCCGGGGGATGCTTCCGTTTGAGGTGGTGCCGGTGGAGGCTGCAGCGAAAGCCACCCGCCACGCCCAGGTGATCATCACCGACGGGCAGGCCAGCAGCCACGAGGATGAACTCAAAAATCTTTCGGCGGGAGCAGATCTTGTTTTGCTGCCAACCACGCCGCAGGCGAGATCAGTGGAGCTCACCGTTGAACTCTCTTCAATCCTCAGACAGATGGACACCATGCATGCCGCGTTGTTGGTGAAGGTGGACAGCCGAAAACAACGGGTTGCGCAGGAAGCACGCCAGATTTTGGAGGGTTTTGATGTGGATGTGATGCAGGCGGAAATCCCCTTGTTAGCGGCGTTTGAAAAAGCTGAGGTGGAGGGTGTATGCGTATCGAATGCTGTGGATGATCGTGGTCGTGCCGATCTACGGCGCATGGGGGGCTGGGCGGCCTATCGCCAGGCAGCTGTTCAGATCCGTGATCGCTTGACGGCAGCAATGCCTGACGCGATTAGTGCTTGATCAAGAAACACCTCACTTCCGGCGTCGGTCGCCAATCAGACAGATCTTCTGCGCTTCATCCGTAATCCTGGTCACAGCTGATTGAAGGTTGATGGGACGCAGTTCTTGGTTGAAAAATCCCACCCGTTGTTCAGCAGCATCCACCTGGCAGCCCCAATCTCAATCTGCTCTTTCTGGCCAGGTCACGGTGAAGCCCTCCACCGCGGCTGTTCTGCTCAAGAAGCCAAGCGTCTCCAATAAAGCCGCATGATCGAAGCGGTTGTGATGCTTGCCATCGGTTTGTCGATGGCCGGCATGGTTCTTGGCAATCTGAACAACGACCAGTCCGTTTAAGTTCAAAAGCGGTTGCTGCTTTGGATGATGCCATTGCTTGCCTTCATGCTCGGGCAGCTTGAGATCAGCAATCTCACAGCGGCCTTCCTCGTCCTGGTTGCGGTTGTCTTTGTGGGCAGCTTCGCTGTGGTGTCGTTGCAGACCGGTGAGCTGATCAAACCACCCAAAAATGACTGACACGTTTGAGTTGAATGGTCGGCAGATCGTTCTGAAAGCATCCAGTGACCGTGTCGTCGCTGAACGGGTGATGCGTCACATTCAACGGCGCATTGATGAAGACGACTGGCGGCCTTACCGCTCCCAAACTGATGCCTTGCGGGCATGGGCCCGTCTCGGTGGCATTCGGGTCCAAGTGCTTGAGGCTCTGAACTTGCTCTGATTGAGCACTAGAGCTTCATGATGCATTGATCATTCACGGAACTTTCAAAGGGTGATGCCTGAGCAACCCAAGGCCATGAACGCTGAGGCCTCCCATGTGGTGGTGATCGGCGCTGGCTGGGCCGGCTGGGGTGCCGCCAAAGCTCTCTGTGAAGCAGGCGTTTGCGTCACCCTGATCGATGGGATGTCGGATCCCACGGGGAGGACGGCGATGCGCACCGCCACTGGCAAACCCTTTGAAGCCGGCACCCGGGGCTTTTGGAGGGATTACCCCAACATCAATGCGCTGACAGATGAGCTTGGGCTCACTGATGTGTTCACTGAATTCACCACCAGCGCCTTCTGGTCCCCCGCCGGTCTGGAGGCCACTGCGCCGGTGTTCGGTGATGGGCTGCAGCTCCCCAGCCCCCTGGGGCAGGCCATGGCGACGATCAAGAACTTCAAGCGCCTGCCTGTTGCCGATCGCTTGAGCATTGCCGGCCTACTGGTGGCGATGCTTGATCTGAATCGAAACGAGGCGACATTCCGGCGTTACGACGCCATCGATGCGTTGACCCTGTTCCGCCAACTGGGAATCAGTGAGCGGATGATCGACGAGTTTTTGCGTCCGATTCTCCTGGTGGGGCTGTTCAAGCCACCGGAGGAATTATCGGCAGCCGTCACCATGGAGCTGCTCTACTACTACGCCCTGGCGCATCAAGACTCCTTTGATGTGCGGTGGATGCGTTCCGGCAGCATCGCCGAGCAGTTGATCGCTCCCCTGGCTGAACGCTTGCTGGACTCTGGCCTGCTCACTGTCTTGGCAGGAACGTTGGCTACGCGCCTCAATCTTGATCACTCCAGTGAAGCGACCCAGTCGGTGGAGGTCCGCTCCCAAGCAACTGGACGCTCCAGCGTTATCGATGACGTTGATGCGGTTGTGCTGGCGGTAGGTGCCAAGGGCATGAATGCCCTGATGGCACAGTCGCCGGGCTGCAGGGATGTGCTGCCGGAGCTGGTGGCCGCTGGCAGCTTGGGCGCGATCGATGTGGTGTCGGTGCGGTTGTGGATGGATCGCTACGTAGCGGTCGCCGACCCCGCCAATGTCTTCTCGCGCTTTGGCGCCTTGCAGGGTGCTGGCGCCACTTTTTTCATGCTGGACCAGCTGCAGAACGCGGATCAAGATGCACTCTGGGGTGGTGGTGAGCCCCAGGGCTCAGTGGTGGCCAGCGACTTCTACAACGCCACGGCGATCGCAGCGCTGAGTGATCAAGAGATCGTCGAAACCCTGCTGGATGAGCTGTTGCCCGAGGCGGTGCCGGGCTTTCGGTTCGCCCAGGTGCTGGAGTTTGAAGTGCGGCGTTACCCGGGCTCTGTGTCGTTGTTCTCCCCCGGGAGTTTCAACCAACGGCCGCCGCTGAAAACAGCACTTCCGTCGGTGGTCTGCGCTGGCGATTGGGTGCGGATGGGCGAACGCGAGCATGGTGCCAAGGGGCTGTGCCAGGAACGGGCCTACGTCTGCGGTCTTGAGGCGGCCAATGCCCTGCTGCGCAGTGGGCTGGTGAGGGGGGCGAATGCATCGCCCCGTCATGAGCATCCGGTGCGTCCGATCCGTCCCGAAGAGCCCCAGGTGCTTTTGGGCCGGGCCCTCAACAAGCTCGTGATGGATCCCTTGGAGGCTTTGGGACTCCGTTGGCCTTGGTTGGCCTGAGCTCAGAAATTAAGGTGGCCTGAGAGCCAGAGTTCCTGCCAAGACCCCGCGGCTGAGGCATTCAGCGCCATCAAGATCGTCACGCTGATGCCGCCCAGGGTTAGCCCCACCCCCATCATGATGAGGGCGGTCAGTCCTTCCGCTTCGGTGAGCGGTTGCTTTTCGAGAAAGCGACGCTTGGTCATGGCTGCTGATCCGATGCACCCGTTCTGCATCGGCCTAAGGGCACTTGGCAACTGGCCGTATCACTCATTCATGCAGAGCTGCGGGGGATGCCTCAGCGTTGCTTAGGTTGCTGTCCTGCGCTTGACGCTGCCCCGATGGGTTTCATCATGCAGCCATGACTGGTTTGATCTGTGGCATGACCGCCCTGTGGCTCCACGCCTGGTGGTGTTGCAGAACAACCAATTCGCCTGCAGTCAAACGCAGCTGGCCCTACCCACGGTCGTGGAAAAACAGCGCCGATTTGTATGAAAGGCCCTGTCGCCGCCACCGTCATCTCAGAGCGCGCACGCAACTCAGTGCACGCAGCCTCCGAATCGCTGGCAGCGCTCCAGCCTTAGTAGCGCAAGCTACAGAAAACGCGTAAGTTGAGCCGTCTGGATTTTTTCGTTGAACGGCAGCCAATCGGTCGAGGCCAAGAGTGAGAAGCGCCGTCAGCAGCTGATGGGACTTTCGTTTGTGTCTGCGGCGCTTGGCGTTCTGGCGTTGTTGGCGATCCGTCTCGGCACCTGTTGCTCCTGGTTCGGTTCGCACTGACCTTTTCGGTTTTGCAGCTGGTGGTCAATGGTGTCAGCTGCCCGGGCAAGGCTGTATCAGCCACCAGATGTGGTGTCCAAAGCCCTTGATTGTGGCTGTAGGGCCGATATGTTTCGCTTGTTCCCCATCACCTGGCTTCAGCCCGTGCGGCTGGAGCTTTTTTATTGCCTCATCGCAAGATGTTGTATCCATGCAAACCATATTCCGATTGTCTTAAGTGACATCGCTTGGTTGCAACGGCCACATCGATACCGCGTTCCTTAAGTTGGATCACCTCGTCATCCCTTGATGTCTCCTGCCGAATTGTCGAGCATCAAATGGGAGCAAGATGGGGAAATGTCTGCGCAAGACACCTGGAATCTGGTGAAAAGGCTCACCAAGGTGGAAGAACAAGACAAGGCATCGAGCTTGTTGCATTTGTCGTCGAAACACAGCCACTCCAAGCGACCCAATCGTCGCTGAACTGGCCTTTTACCCCCATTGCAGGAATGGAGATGGTCTGAACACTCCCTCCATTGAGGGACAGTTTTGCGTTGATGGTGTTGGTGATTTGGCTTGCTTCGATCTCATGGCGTTTGTCGAAGAGGTGTTGAGATAGCAGTTTCAGTACGCTTGTTGTCTGCCTGGGATCGTCATTGCCTTGGTGCTCTTTTGCGTCGGGGGTGGTGCCTCTAAATGTTGGTTCTCCCCCTTGATTTATCGCCCCAGAGTGATTGGTCCAGGTTCTGCATCAACCCATCCTTTGCTGGTTCGGGATGACACCAACGGTCTCAAGGTCATGGTGAGTGGCCTCCCTTCAGCAATGTCAACGCGCATGCCGCTGTAGGCATCTCCTTCAGCGCAGCCATTCCAGTTGCGTCCGATGAAGAGATTGTTGCTGGCGATCACGCTGCTGTTTCCTGCGTTGTCCTCTTCGATCAGCTCAGCCCCCTCACGCCGTTGCATGCGGAGCCCATAGCCGCTTCCTCCGCAGATCACCCAGTTGATCTCGCGATCAGCATGTCCGGTTTCATGGGTGCGCAGCACCTCCAAACAGTGGGCATGGCCACTGAGTACAAGATCCACAAGTGGCGAACTGAGGCTGTCCCCAAGAGATGACGCAACCTCGTCGAAGACATCCCTTAGGTGGTTGCGAACCGCCTGTGTATCGGCCTGATTCCATTTGGTTTTTTCTGTGACATAAGCGGGGTGATGCATCGTCAAGATGCGTCCGCGTGCATCGGGATCACGATGCGATGCGATCAGCCCTTCCTTAAGCCAGGTCAGTTGCTCGTGATCAACCGACGCACTGGGCCTGAAATGGCGTTGAAGATCGAAGCATTCCTCCTGCAGCGTTTCAAGTTCATCGAGGAGCGCATCGCGCTTCTCTTCACTGAGATTGCTGTTCGCCAAATCTCTGTAGAGAGTGGCCTGTTGTTGTTCAAGACTGCGAAGCTCTTGCCGACACTTAACGCTATTTGTTGACGGGTTGGATGTTGTCAACAGTGTGTTCGAATCGATTGCAAACACGTCAACACCGGCATGCCGGAAGCGGTAGTAGCGGTTGGGTAGTCGAGTGTTGATGCCGGGTTGGTAGCGCAGGCATCGCTTCCCGTTCCACGAAACGTCGTAGTGCTTATCCAGGTGATCGCCGAGATGGGCTAAGGGGATGTCAGCGAGAACATCAAGGAAGGCGCGGGCATAGGTTTCACCCTGCCGTGAGCCGCGCCAACCAGCGTCGATGTCGTGCATCCATTGCAGATGCCGTCGCAATGGCAGGGTGAGACCTGCGAGCAATGCCACGGGAATTGAGAGGTCGTAGTAGTCGTGATTTCCCGGAACCGGAAGGAAGGGTTGATTGAAGACCAGTCCCTCGTGGCTGATGGTTTGCCATTTCTCACTGTGCTGGAGCCATTCCCTGTAGGGCTTCAGAAAGTTGTCGCGGTACTGATCAGCAGCCCCAATCAGATACACCACGTCTCCGGTGTGAAGCAGAAAGGCAGCGTCTGTTTTGTGGGGCAGAAGACGTTCGGCAATGCGACGGGGTGGGCTGTGGTGCCGATGACGACCCGTGCCACTGTCGCCAAGCACGAGGAAGTGAAAGGCATCGTGCGCAGCGGGGTTGCCATTGGCGTTGTTAATCACGAGTCGGGTTTGATCGATCCCGCGACGCATCAGTTCCGGATGCTGCCAGCGCACGCGCTTGCGCATCTGGCTGATCTTGCGTTGAAGGGAAGGATCGCTGGCGAAATTCAAAATTTCAGTGGGATGGGTGCCACCACTTGCAAGGCTTGAGGGTTCACGCTCACCGTGACCGTTTGTGCATCAAGCACTTCGCCATCAATCACCAGTTTCTGAACGTCATTCAACTTGATTTGAATCTGCTTGGTTCGAAAACAGGCAATGTTGCTGTGGTTGGCATTGCTGCTTTTAATAGCCGACCAGGCGAGGCTGGATAGCACCGAAAAACCACCAATGCGGTCTTTGGGGGTGGCCACAATCACTTCAAGAAGCCCATCATCGGGAATCACTTCCCCGAACCCCTGGGCCATCACGGAGGTGGCTGGTGCAGCATTGGCCACGGTGATGGCGCTCGTATCCAGCTGGTATTCGTTGCCATCGATTTGCATGGTGGCTTGGAATGGTTGTTGGTCCACCAGCTGCCTGGCACCAGAAAAGATGTAGGCCATGGGGCCAAGGATGTTTTTCAGTTCACGACTGGCTTTATCCACCATCCCCGCTTCAAAGCCAAGGCCAGCGAGAAGGATCATGGGTCGGTCGTTGCAAACGGCGACATCGACACGTCGCAGATTGCCCAGAAGCAAATTGGTGCAGGCGGCCTTCACTCCTGTGGGGATACCCAGGGCAACGGAAAATGCGTTGGCTGTGCCGCGGGGAATGATGCCCAGTGGAATATCACTGCCCTGCAGGGCACTGGCAACAGCTCCAACGGTTCCGTCCCCTCCCGAGGCAATGATGATCGACTCGCCCTCTCCTTCTTTCTCGAATGCTTTGATCTCCTTGATCAATTCTTTGGCTTGGTCTGCAGGATCAAGGTCAGGCTGGGTTTTCCAAACCTGCAGCATGAACTGCGGTTCGAGATAGCTACGAATCTCTGCGAGTTCTACCTCAGGATCCCCTTGTCCGGCGATTGGATTGAAAATCAGATAACCCCGCCGACTCCGTTTCACGCCCTGCAACAGGGCGGATGCCGTGGCTGGATTCAGTGCGATCGGTAAGTCGCAGAGCAGGGCCGCTCGTACCAGTGGTTCGGCGAGCACATCCCTGCTCATTTGTTCAGGTGGAGCAGGGAAATGGATCAGGCCACTGATCTCTCCTTCGAGGACCTTGGCGGCCATGCTGATATCCCCACCGTCACGAATGGCACGACAGGGAATGATCGAAAGCCCACCTAATTCATGGCGCAGGGTGAGCTCCTCGATCACGTCTTCGGCGATGAGAAGAGAAAAACCCGAGAGCAGCTGGGTGTTATTGGTGATCCAGGTCCCCATGGCGGGGCAAACATCTGGATCGGCATTCAAGACAATGTTGGAGGGCATGGCTCAACCTTGGAGATGTTGTCTCTCTGTGTTGTTGTTGGTTGTCTCTTCGTGGTTGGTTAGGGCTGTAATGCCGCTTGCTCCCGCTTGCAGCTGATCGAGTTCGCACTGTTGTTGGCGGCTTGCTGCGCCTTCACTTCTTTGCGTGCTGCCCGCAGATCAGCACGGAACACGGGGTTGGCATGCAGTTGTGCCACCGTTGCTGCGCCAATGAGCTGCCCCGCTTGAACGTCGCTGTGCCAGTGAACGTTGCAGATGTTTCGGCTCCTTCCGTAATCCATTCCCCGTTGGAGGATTTGATCCTGTTGGTTGGGGGCAATCTCACTGAGGATCAGAGCCCAGGCCCAGCCCACAGAGGTGTGACCAGATGGGTAGGAGCCGTCGGTTCGCAGAGCATTCTCATCATCAGGGGTGCAGATCGACTCCCCATTGCTCATGAACGGCCTTGATCGCTGGTAGTGGTTCTTGGCTTTGTAAGACGCCAATCCCGCATCGGTGAGTGATCGACGCAGGAGCGTGTAAAGCCTCGGTGTGCGTTCTTCTGAAATTTCGATGCCCAAACTGCAGGAAAAGATCGATGCGGCGGCAGGAAAGTTCAGATCGGCATCCGTTGCTGCTTGGCTCCAGCGTGCAGTGCCTTCATGTGAAAAATTGGCCTTGGCGATCTCTTCATCGAGTGCCTGTGCTGCTGATCCAGGTACCGGTGGAGGAGCAAGCAGTTTGAGGGAGTCGGGAAGCGTTTTCGGATCGAGGTAGCCCTGCAGGAGACCGTGTTTCAACTCCTTCAGATCACTTGGTGATCCGACGTTGGATTCGCAGTAGGTGGGTTGTCCTGCTTCTGCCGGGAGACCTGTGATGCCTCCTAGTCCGAAAAGCGCCAACACCAAAAGACCCAGTTCAATCCGACGCATTAGGAGGCACCAGCCTGGCATCTTCAGAAATAGCTATTTCGTTTCATGAGAGCCATATAAACGACTGGATGCCGTTCGAATCGGCTCATCTCACCTCTTTTTGATGGTCATCGAGCTTTTTTCTGAGACGTTGGATAGTGAACCTGGGTGATTTCCCCATTTGAGGGAGGGCCAAGCCCGGAAAGTTCACCCATTTGGTGGATGGGGATGGATCCGTTGGTGCCAATCAGTTGGTTGAAACGGCTACAGGAGTTCTATGATTTCGCGCTCTCTCGATAAGGACCCACAGCGGCCTTGACCAACAAACTCATCGTCGGCAGTGAGGAGTGGTGCTCCCTGCCAGGGCTTGGATTGCCGGCGATTAAGGCACGCGTCGATTCCGGCGCGGCGACGTCGTCGTTGCATGCCTTCAACATTGTCCCCTTCCAGAGGGATGGTGAGCTGTGGATCAGTTTTGAGGTGCATCCGCTCCAGAACGACCGCAGTGTGGTGGTGCGCCATGAGGCGCCGGTGCTGGAGCAACGCGGCGTGCGCAACACCAGTGGCATCTCGGAAACCCGCTATGTGATTCGGGAAGAGTTGGTGCTCGGCGAGAAGCGTTGGCCGATTGAACTCACCCTCACGAACAGGGATGCGATGGGCTACCGGATGTTGCTCGGTCGCGAGGCAATGGTGGGGCGCGTGCTTGTGGATCCTGAGGGGAGCCATCAACTGGGTGACGTTGAACCGGCCCACCTGGAAGGGATGTATGCGGCCTTGCGCACCGAACGCACGGGCCTCCGCATTGCTCTGCTCGCCTCGGATCCAGAGCTTTACAGCAACCGTCGACTGCTGGAGGCGGGTGAGGAGCGCGGACACCGCATGGAATTCCTCAACGTCAAGCAGTGCTACATGCGGCTCGATCCGCAGAACCCCGAGATGCATTACCGGGGTGGCAATGTGCTCGAGCGCATCGATGCGGTGATCCCCCGCATTCGTCCGAGCGTCACCTTCTACGGATGCGCGATCACCCGTCAGTTTGAGGCGATGGGCATTCGTGTTCTCAATGCTGCTGAGCCGATCAAACGATCCCGCGACAAGCTTCTGGCGTCACAGCTGTTTGTGCGCCATGGGCTGAGCATGCCGGTTACCGGTTTTGCCAGTTCTCCGCTCGACACCAAGGATCTGATCAAGATGGTGGGCGGCGCACCGCTGATCCTCAAGCTTCTGGAGGGCGCCCAAGGGCGTGGCGTCGTTTTGGCGGAAACCCAGAAGGCTGCAGAGAGTGTGATCAATGCCATGAAGAGCCTGAACGCCAACTTGCTGGTTCAGGAATTCATCAAGGAGGCCGGTGGAAAGGACCTGCGTTGTTTCGTGATTGGCAACAAGGTGGTGTCGGCCATTGAGCGGACAGCTGCAGTGGGCGACTTTCGCTCCAACATTCACCAGGGTGGTTCAGCTCAAGCGGTGCGCATCCGGCCTGAGGAGCGCAAGCTGGCTGTGGCGGCGACACGGGCGCTCGGCCTTGACGTGGCCGGTGTAGACATCATCCGCTCGGAGCGTGGGCCCTTGCTTCTGGAGGTGAATTCCAGCCCTGGGCTCGAGGGAATTGAAACGGCGACGGGTAAGGATCTCGCCGGTCAAATGATTCAGGAAGTGGAGCGAAAACTGGGTTGGGTTCGTTCCTGTTCGACCCCCGCTCTGGTCGCTTCTTGATCTGGTGTGTTGGGCGGGAGCCTTGGTTTTCTGCCCTAACCGATGTTCACCTTTTACTTAAATGTTTCGATGCTGGCTCTGCTGGTGTTGCTGATTTGGCTTGCTTCGATCTCCTGGCGATTGTCGAAGCGACGTTGAGATCAACCAGGCGGTGCGGATTTGCATCGCGATGCTCTGATTACGTTCGGTTTCTGCTTCACACCAGATGGTCCAAGACCACCTGCCTGTAGGCATCCAAGTCGGGCACTTCAACCCCATCAACCTTGGCACGGTCGTCCCAGCGCCGTAGTGCCATGGCATCGTCCATCCCCTCTAAGGCCAACAGCCGCATTGCTTCAGAACGGCTCAGCTCTCCGCCTTGCACGGCAAAGCTGCGTTTCGATGCTTCCGATAGTCCCGCGTAATACGTCTCATCCAGGGAGCACAGCAGCCGTTTGGCTGAGACATGCCGCTGTACGGGGGCAACGACCTGCGTGGGGAAGAACACTGAGAGTGCTCGGGCTGCGACGGCCTCATGGGCACAGTCTTGATCGAGGAAATCCCCCCGCTCATCGTGTTCATCAATCATCAGATGGCCGATGTCATGAAGCAGTGATGCCACCACCATGTGGGGCTGGTGCGACTCCTGTTGGGCCAGATGCGCTGTCTGTAGAGCATGCTCCAGCTGCGTCACCGATGGGTCGTAGCTGGATTGCCCATGGGTGTGCAGATAGGCGAAGAGCAGATCAACGCGCTCTTCGCGACTCCCCGCTTGCATGGATTTCATCCATTCCATGGCGTGGTCGGCCAGTGCGGTCATGAGACGTCCTCCCCGAGAAAATGGTTGATCAAGCTGACGCGCCCTTCAGCCAGCGCCTGCTTTTTGTGGTCGTAGTACTCCGATCTCAGATCGCCTTCGGAGCTGGCGTTGTAGGTGACGTACAGCGCGCGGCGTGAACGATCGGAGCGGTTTGTGCCGCTGCGGTGCGGTGCAAAGGAGTTGAAGAACACAGCGTCGCCAGCAGCCACAGGCATCGGCGTCCATTCGAGTTGGGATGCCTGCTCAATCGGTAGACATCCATCGGCATTCACGCCAATCACCCCGTTGTGATGGGCCCCCTTGGCGAATTCCAAGCAACCATTGTTGGTATCAGCTGAATCCAAGGCCAGCAGCATCGTGATGTGCAGGGAGCCATACGGATAGGCCGGTGCATCCTGATGGGGGGCATACCCGGCTGCACCGGGGTGCTTGTAGTTGATCTTTTCCTTGAACAGCACCGGTGGCTCGCCAAACAATGCTTCGAGTACGTCGTGCACCCGCCCTTGGGTTAGGAACTGATGCAGGGGAGGGTGATCCTTGGCGAAGTCTTCGGTTCGCGCTTTGACCCGGCCGTGGGCTGTGCTTTCGAAGTAGTGGCGCCCCAGGGTTGACGCGTTGGAAATGTCGTCAACCCAAGCCAACAGCTCGGCCATGGCGTCGCTTGCCACCAAGCCAGGCACATGAACGACACCGTCTTGCTGATGAAGCCCTTTGAATTGAAGGAGATCCTTCGGATCCCAGTGCGTTGTGATGTTGGTCATTTGATCGGCAACAAGGTGGTCTGAACAAGTGCCTTGAGATTGCGGGCCGCTGTCATGGCGATGTCATCGCGGATCGATTGAACGGCCGAACCGATGTGCGGCGTGAGCACGGTGCGATCGCGTTGATCGAGCAAGGCCTGGGGAATGGATTTGGGGTGGTCCTGTCGGGCCCAGTCCTCCATCTCAAAAACATCTGCTCCGTAGCCCCCCAGCTGGCCCGATTGCAGTGCCCGCACAACAGCCTGTTCATCCACCACCGAGCCGCGGCATGGATTGATCAGCACCGCTCCCGGCTTGCATCGGGCCAACACATCCGCATTGATCAGATGCAGCGTGTCGTTTGTGAGCGGCACCATCAGCACCAGGTGATCACTGCGTTCAATCACGTCGTTGAACTCCACATGCTGCAGCTCAAGACGTTGCTCAGATTGGCGATCAAGACGAACGGGATCGCTGTAGAGGAGCGTTGCGCCGAAGCCCCGCATGCGCTCGGCGAATTCAAGGCCGAGTTGCCCCATTCCCACGATGCCAACTGTGCTGTTAATCACTCCTTTGGAGTAGAAGTTCGGCCGCCATCCAGGGAACTGACCTGTGCGCACGAAGGCATCCCCTGCCGGGATGGATCGCGCCAGGCTGATCAGCATCGCAACGGTGAGTTCTGCCGTTGGTGCCGCCAACAAATTGGGGATGAATTGATAGCGAATCTCCCGTGCATCACAGGCGGATAGATCAAAGTTGTCGAAACCACGCAGGGCTCCGGCAATCGAGCGCAGCCGCGGGCAGTGATCAAGAAAGTCGGCATCGACGCAATCCGGCATGAACATCAGCAGGCCGTCGGCGTCCGCTGCTGCCTCCAGCAAAGATCGACGGCTCCAGGGTTCCCGGCTGCGATTGGCGGTGACCCGTGCGAATTCGGAGAGGAAGTCAATGACCTCCTCTTGCACATAGTTCGTGACCACCAGATGGGGCCGGTGTTGATGGCTCACGAGGGTTGTCATTGCACCATCCAATGGCGCAGGGCATTGCTCATTGAATCGAGCGCCGTAACCACCACGAGCACCACCAACAGCAGGGCTGAGACCTGTTGGTACTCCATGATCCGCAGGGCACTGATGATTTCCAAGCCAATGCCACCGGCACCCACGGCGCCCACCACCATCGAAGCCCGGAAGTTGTATTCCCAGCGGTAGAACGTGACATCCGCCATGGCTGGGAACACCTGGGGAAGGATGCTGTGAACGATCACCTGCAGTTCAGATGCCCCTGAGGAGCGGGCGGCTTCGATCGGTTCTTGATCACACAGCTCGATCGCCTCGGCGTAGAACTTGCCGAGCATGCCAACGGAGTGAAGACCGAGGGCCAGCGTTCCGGGCAGTGCTCCGAAGCCCACGGCGGCCACAAGAATCATGCCGAGAATTAGCTCGGGAACGGCTCGGGTCACGTTGAGTATTGCGGTGGCCATGACGTACAAGCCACGGCTGGGGCTGGTGTTTCTTGCTGCGAAGAAACAGAGCAACAGTGAGAAGAAAACAGCGATTGAGGTGCCCGCGATGCTCATGGCCATCGAGTCGATCAAGGGCTTGATCCAGAACTGCCACCGCCCGAAATCCGGTGGGAACATTTCAGGCAGCAAGTTCAAAATCGCCGGCACCCCGGTAGCGATTCGATTCGGATCAAACAGGCCCACAATGGCCAGGGAACCAACCACCGCCGTGAGAATCACCAGAACACGGAGGAATTGCTGCCGCCATCGCAGCTCATGGCGCCGAAGAATGGCGCGATAGGAATCAACGGAAGCACTCATAAAGGAAAAACAAAAAAGGTCCCGATGGTGTGAACCATCGGGACAGAGGAACGTGTTCAGTTGACGAACTTGCCGAGGTCGAGGCCCAGAAGATCACCCGCCTTGCGGATGCCGTCATAGTCCTGATCGGTGATCACGGCGAATCCATCGGCCTTGAAGGGCTTCAGGACGCTCTCGTCGTTCAGCTCAATGAAGGTGGTGCTGATGGTCTCCTTCAGTTCGGGCTTCAACGACGAGCGCATCGTCCAGGGGTACTGCGGGATCGGTGCTGATTTGGCGATCAACGTCACTTTCGTGTCGTCGATTTTGCCCTTCTCCTTCATCGACTCAAAAATCGGGCAGGCCATCCCACCGGCTTGAGCATTACCGTTCTGAACCGCCAAGGCCACAGCGTCATGGGCGCCGAGGAACACCCCCTCGTAGTCCTCACCCTTGGTGAGGCCATTCTCTTTGAGGGTCAGTTCCGGGAACATGCGACTGGAGGTTGAAGCTGGGTCTCCAAAGGCAAAGGTTTTGCCTTTGATCGCTTCAAAGTCGGTCACACCGGCTTCGGTGTTGCCGATCAGACACGAGTTGTAGGTCTTGGTGCCACCCTTGATCCGTGCGGCGAACGGTTCGATCTCGCTCTTGGTTTTGGCCAAGACGTACGACAGCGGTCCGAAATAGGCCAGGTCGAGGCGATCGTTGCGGGCCGCCTCGATCATGGAGGAGTAATCGGTGGTGACCACCAGTTCGATCTCCTTACCGAGTTTCTGATTGAGGAAATCCTTGAGCCCCTGATTGTCCTGAATCACCGTTGCGGCATTTTCATCCGGAATCAGGGCAACAATCAGCTTGTCGGGATCACTGGTGTCGGCAGACTTGCCAGTTGTTGTTTGGCTGGAGCAACCAACCAGAAAAATCGCAGCAGATGCAAAAGCAACGGCTGAAAAACGCGCAGCTTGGGACAACATGGGGATGAAATGAAGAGCAAGCCTGAATTCGAGACGGCGGACTTTTAGGTGACCGCTGCCTCGAGCTTGTGGCGATACAGGGCGTGAATCTCGCTCTCGTCCAGGGTCATGGAGTGCTGGTCGCAAATGATGCGGCCAGCCGCCATGCCAATGATTCGATCAGCAAACTGGCGTGCGAATTCCACCTGGTGAAGGCTCACCAGAACAGCAATTCGGTCGCGCTGGCAGATGTCTTTCAACAGCGAAAGAATCTGCACAGAACTTTCTGGATCCAGGCTGGCGATCGGTTCGTCCGCGAGAATGAGGCGAGGCTCTTGAACAAGCGCTCGAGCGATTCCGACGCGCTGCTGCTGGCCGCCGCTGAGGTCTTTGACGCGGGCCAGTGCTTTGTCGATCAAGCCGACCCGCTCGATGGCTGAGAGAGCTTTTTGGCGATCGCTCTCGGGAAGTGGAAGCAGTGAACGCAGGAAAGAGTGGTATCCCAATCGCCCCATCAGCACGTTGTCGAGCACGGATAGGCGGTCAATCAGCTGGTGCTGCTGGAACACCATTGCCGTGTCGCGACGGTGGGCGCGAAGCTGCCGGTTTTTGCTCGCGCTGATCTCTCCGTGGTGGCGTGATTGGATCCTTCCCGAGTGGGGTTCAACTAGTCCGTTCAGGGAGCGAAGCAGCGTTGATTTTCCGGCTCCGGAGGAGCCTAGAAGAACTACGAATTCTCCATCTTGGAGCGAAAAATTGATATCTCGAACAGCAAAATTATCTTCCCCGAATGATACTGATAACTGCTCGACTCTTAACAGGTTATTCATTTCAATGTTTTGCCAAGGCCTTGCTTTCAAATCTAACCCTCGCCTGGCGCTACTAATTAACAAATGGATAAGAATTGGTTGAGCTTTACTTATCGCCTTTCAATTTATAATTATCGTTGACCTGCTGTTATTGATTTCATAACTTTTCGCTTCTTCTTTCTCGTTGATTTGGTGTGGCGACAAAGTCGCCATTAGCTGCTCTTGTCAGAATTCCTTGATGGTTGATGGGCATGTTCGCTGCGAGGAGAACAAGCAGCGTGAGGCAAGTCGATTTGTAAGCCAACAGGGCCCGGCCGGAGCCAAAACACTCTCCTTCCAGGCCTGGTGTTCATGCATCACCCTGGTGTATTGGTGATAAGCCCTCGCATAACGAATTACATGTTCCGCTGGCACAAGAGCGCCACGAAGCAGTTCAGGAAGGCGCTTGGACTGAGCAAGTACCAGTTCCTTTGGCTCACGTTCGGAAATGGCCTACTGATCGGATACGTCCTGGCTTTTCTGGCTCGCCGTTAAGGGTTGATCAGAGGCAACCGGCACTACGCCGTTTTGTTGCAGGTGCAGGGCCAGCAACCCCGGGCCCCACACGATTCCTGCTGCGAACAGCCATGACCAGAAGGGGGATTTCGAGAGCAGGTCTTGCACAGGTGCTCACCTTGATCAATGCAATGTCTACGGCTTAAAGGTCAAGGCTTGATTGCAGGCTGATTAAGAAATCCGAATAGGCGTGAGTGCCCTGGAGCCTTGAGGTGCTACAGGTTAAGAATGGTTTAAAGGGAGGTCGTTATGAATCCGCTAAAGCAATTTCTGAAGCTGCACAGCCTTGAGCTCCAGGCTCGAGCTTGCGTCGATCGCTCTTCTGCGCAGAAGCTGATCAGGAAAGCCGACAAGGCCAAACAGAAGCTTGAAGGCAGCCGCTGTCGTTGAGCTCAGGTTCCTTAAGCAAAGATCCCCGCGACAACCGTTGGGATCGGGTTAAACTGTATCAGGCGATACACAAAGGTTGGTGCAGCTGTCTGATCAAGCGCGCAAGGAAATCCGGAGCATGGTTGATGCAACCTTGTCGGTGATCATGCGCGAGCATGATGTGGATGAATGTTTTGTAATCACTGAAATCAAGGATTACATCCAAAGCTCTGAATTGATTTACCAAAATAAAAAGGGTCTGAAAGTGATTCAATACGCCCCAAAACAAGTGCTCAGCCGGGGCGGGTTTGGCTCAGTTGTGAAATCGATTCGTACGAAAGTGCATAAGATCACTTCGATCCGTCTCCCTCCGTGGCCGCCTGAGGACTCCAACTAGTAGAACAAGTCTTGATCTCTGCTTTCTTTCGTCTCGAAGAGCGTTTTTGTGCTCGTGTGGTGAGCCAAGGCTTTTCTCTTCAGCCTTGGTTTCTTGCAATCGCCAGGGTGCTGGGCACTCAACGTGATTCCCCATTGCTGCTGATCAGAACATCGACATGGCTTTGATCTTGCTCAGCTTCAGTTGATTGAGGCCGTTCAGGTCGTCGTAATTGATCAGCTTCTGCTTGATCATGTCGGCCAAGGTGAACAGGATATTGCTGAAATCGAATTCCATTCGTCCTTCGTATTGATAGCGCTCTGTGCTCAGATAGTCGTGGAACTGCCAGATTGATTCGGGTGTGTCCAGTTTGGTGCTCAGATCCTTGAGGTTGCCAATCAGGGTCAAGATGGATCGCTGCTTGCCCAGATCAAAAGCATGCCGGGCAACCGCTTCTTCTTCAGAGGTCCAATCGGTTGCAGACATTGAGGTGAGAGGGGGAGGGAGCGTAGGGAAACTGGTTCTGATTCAGAACTCAGAGAACCAATCGACCAGTGCGTAGTTCCGGCAGCAGGAACCAGGGAGCCTTGGGATGGTTGTGGTGCTCGAGATGGTAGCCAAAATGGTAACAAGCGAGCAGTGATACAAACGGATGAAGATTCAAGCTTTTAATTGAAACTTCGTGGCCTGTTTGTTTGTATTCTTTGCGATGGGGCAGGTAAGTGCCAACAAAGAAAAGTTGTGCGGTGCTGATCAGCAAAGGAAGCAGGAATATCACAGAAACTGTGATAAGTGGCTGGCTTTGATGGGGTTGCGCTGCCAACAGCAGAACCGTGAGAACGAGGATCAGTCGGCTGAGTTGTGCTGGGTTGAGATAGTTGCGCAGGAAGCGAACCAACCAAGCCAGCAGTGATCGGTTGTGGGTGGGGCAGAAGTCGGGATCGGCTTCTGATTCCGGCATCTGGTGATGGCGATGGTGGTTCCGTTTGCAGATGTCGTAATTGAGGCCGGCGTAGAGCCACAAACACACCCGACCGATGCGTTGATTGATCAACCCATGCCCCGGCACCAGGCTGTCGTGCATGGCGTCGTGGGCCAGGATGAACAGGCCGGTGTGCAAAAAACTGCGGACCAGGACCCAGGTGGTGATTGCCAGGGGATGCCACTGATCGAGGTCAAACCGCAGGCCGATGACCAGCGTCACCAGCCAGGAGATTCCGATCAGTGCTCCCAGCTGGAGACCCCGTTGAGGGCTGCTCGTCAGGCTGTCACTTGGCACCAAGCTTGAGCAGTTCAGCGGGTGAGGCGAGCAGGTCGATGGCAACGAAATAGATTTTGTCGTTCTCATCGAGCAGGAAACGCCAGGCCACGTTCATGCCCACTTCGCGGCCGAACCACGGGGTCTGCACCTTGCCGGTGACCTTGATCTGGTTGAAGCCGCCTTCTGCCGGTTCGCCGAAGCCGCCTTGGGGCATCAACTTCAGGTTCTGGCAGTCGCGCTTGAAGAACTTCAGGATGGCTTCGCGGCCCACGATTGGACGTTGGAAGGGGGGCTGAAGTGCCCCATCGTTGAGGAAGAGATCGATCAGCTGATCAAAATCGTTTGCATTCAACAGCTGCATGTAGCTGAGGATCGTCTGGTTCAGAACGCCGGGGATGAAAATCTCCTCGCGCTCTTCCACTGGGGTCGGGGCGACGATCGGCTCGGTCACGATCTTGTCGTCGTCGATGTTGGGATCGAATCCCATGTCGACAACGAAATTCCGCAGCAGGGTGATTTGCTGGCCCTGCTCCACCTTCTTCACCGCTTCCAGCACGGAGTTGGCGTTGGCGGAAAGCTTGTAGCCCTGGGGGATGGGGGCGACTTTGCCCTGACGCATGTATTCGCCCAGCTCGTACCAGAAGCAGAGCTTCACGTTTACTGACCAGTAGGCGTAGGTGCTGGAGATCGGGCTATTGATCTTGGAGGCCAAGTCGCACATGACCTTGGTCTGCTCGTCGAAGCTCATGGCCACGATCTGCTCGAGGATTGGGCGAGCCAGTTGCATCCGAGCAGCACCGGGGGCTGCCACGGTGATGGTCTGGCCCATCTCGAGGTAGGCGAACCAGATCAGGGCGAGCTGGTCTTCTGCTGACAAAAGCTTGAAGCGTGCCGTGATGGCCGGAACGGCATCAGCGGTGAGGGTGTCCGGGAAGATCTGGCGGGCTTTATCGAGCGTGAACATCCAGGACGGATCAAGGGGTTTACAGACTGTAACACTATGTTTCGTTATGTAAAAAGGTCCCTCTGTCCGGTTCCCTGCTCGTTAGTGAGCTCTTGCCCCTGCAGGGTTTTGTCCACGTGCCTCGCCCGCTGATGGTTCCGTTAGCGATGCGGGTCTTTTCTTTTCTTCTTTGGTCGGTTTGATGCGGCGGCCTACGTCTGTTGATGCAGTTTCTTGAGTTGATCCGCGAGCTGAAAGCGCAGCTGTCTCAGATTTTCAACATTGATCTCGTGTTCGCCAGCACTCCAGTGCTGTGGGTTGGCGACACGAATCTCCAGTTCACGCAGGCGGGAGCGATCGGATTGCATGGCGAACTCCACAGCCGGGCTAAGTCTGTTGCCGCTGTTGATGCTTCAACATGAGTTTTTTTGCTGGTTAGGGGAAAAACACTGTTTTCCTACCGAATAAACCTCAGATGGAACCCGATTCGAGCAGATGGTCCATCAAGGCTGCATAGAGCTGGGTCTTCATGTTCAACAGGCAGGCCTGTTCGTTGGCGTCACCGCCGGGCCAGTTGATGTAGGCCTCTGATACTGCCCGGTGCAGGACACGCAACGCATCTATCTCCACCGAAATGGTGGTGACCATTTGGTTGTCTTCCATCGTCGTTGTGAACGAAATGAGCTGACTTCAGAGGCCCTGGGATTGCTGGCGCACGATCCAGGCTGAGGCGGCTTGCTGTTGTTTCCAGGCCACTAACAGCTCTTTGGCAATGCTGCGCAGGGCCGCAAGATCATCTGAGCTGTCGATCTCGCGTGAGAATTTCTCGATTTCAAATTTCTGGCCCAGAGTCAACGCGATCGGTTCCATTGGCTTGTGGCTTGGTGAGCGGAACGTACCCGAGAATTTTTTTTGCTGCAAATCAATAACGTAGTAGTTGCAACCGATTTGAGGAAAGAATGCTCATCTCAATGCATTGCTTCCATTACAGAACATTTCTGAATGCCGCTGATCATTCGGATCGCAAAGGCTTATGGCCTTAGAAAGCATGTACAGGCCTGGAACTGATGCATTTCTCCTGGGAAAAACATCTGGAATTGTCCCGGAATGTAGCTGTTGCTTCAGACGAAAATCAGGGCATTGCTCTTGCGCTGATGGGTGTTGCTCTCACCATGCTGGCGACAGATCTTCTGACCCATGAGTTGAAGACTTCGGCCTTGCCGTCCTCCAGGGCTTGATTCAGAGGAAATCCATTTCATCTTCGTTGGTGTCGTCTTCCTGGGATTGAATCCAAAGGGCTGAGAGCGGAAAAATGAAGCAGCTGGCAATCAGGAATTCCATGGGATTTAGAAGGTGCTGAAGCCACGTTCGTGTGGATTCGAATCGATATCTGTATCAACGGCTGTCGTGTTTTTTGAATTTGGTTGTCGATCGATCCGTTTGATCCTGTTGAGTGTTTGTGCTTAATCAGCCCAGGCTCACCAAGGTGACACCTGCAACAAACAGCAGAACAGACAACACCAGCAAGCCACTGTTCATCGGTTGCTGGCTCGTTTGATTGATTCCATCCCCAGACGTGCCGCCTGGCGGCCAAGCCCGATCGCTGCTTGAGCGGTGCTTTTGATCAGATCCTTGGCGGTGCTGCGAACCCGGCGGGGGCTGCGTTGCATGGCATCGGGCCAGGATCCTTCCGGCCAGCGCGGCACACGGCGGGTGACTCGGTCACCAAGTTGAAGCAGGGATCGACGCAGCCGGCTGGCCACAGCTTTCAAGCAACAGCATCAATGTGCTGGCTCTAACTCAATGCTGTTGTGCCAAATGACACGAAGGTGGTTTGGGACTTTTTTTCGTTGCTCTAAATCCCTCAGTTGAGGGAAATGACCATCCGCATGCCTCCCCCAACTGAGGGATGTGGAATCCATTTCCTTGTTGCTGAATAAAAGAGCGCGTCGTGGGTTGTTATGTCTCCTCTGTACGACCTGATTCTTCAGCGCAAGGGCGAGCTGCAGACCGAAACGGTCCAAGTGACCGATGCCGCCCAGGCCTGGCGCCTGGGGCGTGAGCGCTATCCCCACTGCATCCGCGGTGTTGTCCGTCGAGATGCTGGGCGTGATGGCTCCACGGCTGAGCCATCCAAACGCCGCTAAAAGAAAGACATCCGAATTGCTTGGGATGGAGCTGCGGCTCGAGTCGCGCGCGTTGCATGAAGCCATCGAAGCGACGGCTGAGTTTTTCAAGACCCAGCGGGTGGTGGCCTGCTGCGGTGATCGGCTCACCCTCACCTGCCTCTGCTTGGCGGAGCCGATTCGCCGTGCCGTGGTGGGTGCCGCCACCACCGAAGAGGAGGGGTTTGAGCTGGTGCTGCGCCACAAGCCGAGCCTGTTGATCTGCACGTCGGATCTGGAGACCGGCTACGGCATGAACCTGCTGCGACGGGTCAAGGCGGAGCTGCCCACCTGCCAGCTGTTGATCGTGCTGGTGCGTGAAACCCAGGCCGTGGTGCAGGAGGCGATGCAGGCCTATGCCGATGCGGTGATCTTCAAATCAAGCCTGGGCACCGGCAAGGGCGATTTCATCCAGGCTCTCCACACCCTTTCCGAAGGCGGCGTCTATTTCCCTGAGGAGATTCGCAAGCTCGGTGCGGCCGAGGCTCCGAACCCGCACCTGCCGCCCTTGATTGAAGAGCTCACCGAGCGAGAACTGGAGGTGGTGGCTGGCGTCGCCCGCGGCCTCACCAACCAGGGCATCGGCAGCAGCCTCGGTATCTCGGTGGAAACGGTGAAGACCCACGTGGTGAATGCCAAAGACAAGTTGGGTGCTGCTGATCGCACCCAGTTGGCTGTGATGGCGTTGCTCTACGGCCTGATCGATCCCCTCGGCTGAGTCCTGGGGGGTTGTTCGGTGATCGCCTGTTTGGTGATTGGCTGTTCGGTGATCACGGTCGTGATCGTGCTTCGGTGACCAACGCCCGATCCATAGGGTCTCGGCGTTGCTTTGTTGTTATGTCCGAGGAAACCACCAACCAGCAGTCCTGCGGCGGCAAGAAGCGGGCGATGCTCGCCTATGGCCTGGTTCAGATCTCCGCCACCGTGGTGTCGGCTTTGTCGTTGGCGGCCATCGCCGTTGGCCTTTGCGCCGTGAAGCAGGAGAGCCGCCTGTTCAACGGCTGCGTTGAAACCGTTGTGGCTGATGGCCGCTCCCAGGCTGAAGCCGTTCGCTTCTGCAACGGCGGTTGATTCCGCAAGAGTTCAGTTCAGACCTGGCTTTTCAGCCGTTTCAAGTTGTGACGATCGCGCTGCAGTCAGTGGCTTTGATTGCGCCATGTAACGCTCACTTTGAACTATTTATAAGTTCATCAGCGCGCATGAAGTCATCGCCATAACTTGAACTGAATTTCATTGGTCTTTCGGATGCCAGCTCTGAAGTACAAGCGGGATTTCACCCACGATCAACGGGTGTCCTTCGCCTTTGCGAACTCCGCGACTGCCACCAAGAGCGCCAGCTCCAACGCCGGCAAAGCTGCATCCAGCACTGCTGAATACAAGCAGAACCAATGCGCCTCGATGGGCATCGGCATGGGTCCTCGGATCCATGAGGTCTGCCCCTTCTCGGCGGTGAACCACTCCTATGCCTCCACCGGCAGTTCGGCCCTGGAAGCAGCCATCGCTTCGGCCTACAAGCAGGTGTTCGGCAACATCGGCATCTCCGATAGCCAGCGTCTCACCTCCTTGGAAGCCTTCCTCTGTGATGGCCGCATCAACGTGCAGGGCTTCATGGGCGGCCTGGTCAAGTCCGACCTCTACAAGCAGAAGTTCTTCCATGCCGTGTCGCCCATGCGCGGCATTGAGCTCACCACCAAGCACCTGCTTGGTCGTCCTCCTGTGAGTCAGCAGGAAATCAGCGCTGGCATCCAGTTGATTGCTGACCAGGGCTTCGATGCCTTCGTCGACAGCCTCACCCACTCCGAGGAATATCTCGAGACCTTCGGTACCGACACGGTTCCCTACCTGCGCGGCTTCAAGTCGGAAGCCCGGGCCGCCTGCTCCACCTTCGTGGGCATGGCTGACATCACCCCAGCCAACGCCAGTGCCGAGCACGTGATGTACACCGGCCCTCTGCTGGTGAAGCGTCTCACCAAAGACCTCAGCGGATTCTCTGCTGGCGGCGCTGCCTTCTCCGGCGATGGCAGCGGCTTCTCGTACACCAACGCCGTCAAGAACGCCCGTAACAGCGCCCACCGCCGCATGTATGGCGGCAAGTTCAACTACGGCAGCTATTGATTCTCTGCCTCAGGCAGCAACCAACGGATCAGTGAACGGCAGGAGGGGCAACCTTCCTGCTTTTTCATGAGTATTCCTACTCATTGAGAATGATCCCCATTCCCGTAAGGTCGGCAAACTGTTTGTTTTGGGTATGCATTACTTCGGGATGTTGGTGCACGAGAGCGGCAAAGTGACGCCGCTTTTTGTCACTGAGCTTCTTGAAGTTGCGGTCTCTAAGTTTTTCGAATGCTGTCTGAGAGCTGGATACAAGCCAATTGATGTTCATCTACGTCTGATTAAATCGGCGTCGCCAAAATTCCCTGATGAGATTTGTCTGGATAAAAATCTGTTGGTGTCGGGCTACAACCTGCAGGTGGAGAACTACCAATAACCCATGACATCTTGGGGTTGATCTCGCCTGATGTTTCGTGGCCAGCCCCGCCGACGCCGACGCCAACCTCAAGCGGGCCCTCGAGCAGCTCAACGAGAACGAGGCGGCCGTTGCCGAGGCAATCAATGAAGCTCGCGCCGAGCACGCCCGCAGTGAACCGCCCCTCGCCGGATCGGCCCTGCTCGAGCGCATCGACCAGCTGACCGGCCAGCGCTCCCTCGACAGTCAGGACGCCGCGATCCTCTGTAACTGGCCCGATGCCGCCTCCATCGGTCAGGCCTGGTTCGAGCTCAAGCACCCCGGCAAGAGTGTTCCCAGTCCGATGTTGGTGCTCGATGCCTATCTCGTTGGCGCCCCGCCGTTCCTGAGCAAGGCCCAGCGTGATCAGGTGGGTGATTGGTACCGCAGCAAGGTGAGTGCCAATCCCGAATACACCGATGCCGTCACCGGAGCGGCCAAGGCCTTCGTGTTGATCGGTGATCTCAATGCCAGTGCCGCCGGCATGGCTTGGCAGACGATCATTCCCGACCTGCTCGAGCAGGGCCACGATCTGGAGTTCAACGTCACCAAGGAACAGGTGACGGCAGCGGCGGCTCGCTGGATTGTTGCGGTGGCCGACACCTTCACGCCACCATCGCTGGATTAACGCGAGCGATTGATGGGTCTGCAGCTGGTTTCCGCTGATTACCTCCACGACGACGGCATCACCTACCGGATTCGCCGCGACACTCTGAAGCAGGACTTCACGATTGAGGAGAAGCGTGATGGTGCCTGGGTGGATTGCGGTCTGGATCAGGCGGTGAAGGATGTGAACTTTGCGGAGTTCAAGCGGCTCGGCCTGCTGATCAAGAAGGTGATGGACGCTGATCAGTGGCTCGCTTGAGCGGCATCGATCCACGGCCACCGGCCACACGCGCCAGGATGTAACGAATCCGTTACAAACCTCTCATGACCGTCGGAGAAATCTTTTTGGAAAGCCTCTCAACAGGGGTGATCACCGAGCACGAGGTGAGCTGGTTGGCCTCGCACCAGACCAGCTTTGATCGGCCCGAGGAGGCGGCCGCCATCCGCCTGGGGCGCTTGATGGACCAAGGCGAGATCAACCTCGGCTGCCGCCTGCCGGAGCCGATGCTGCGTCACCAGGAGGTGCTGGTGGACTGGATCGAACCCCTGGGCCGTCGCCGTCACCGCGCTGCAGCCTGAACCAGCAGTCCATCTTTAGGAGTGGGGCTGGGGATCAGCTGCAGCGTCAGGTCTTGTTCCGGCTGCAGCTGCAGCTCCACCGCCTCCAGCAGTCCCACCGCCATCAGGCGAATCTCCAGTTCCGCCAGGGCCTTGCCCAGGCAGACCCGTTCGCCGCCGCCGAAGGGCAGCAGCGTTTGCTTGAACGACCCATCCAGGTGACGTTGCGGCCGGAATGTCTCCAGATCGTCGTCATCACTGATCGAGGTGGGGCTTAGCACCACTTGAATCACGCTACTTGCGGGAACGGCCACCCCAGCCAGCTCGATTGGCGCCAGGCTGCGCCGGAAGAATCCCCCCACCGGAGGCGTCAGCCGCATCACCTCCAGCACCGTTGCATCCAACCGTGGTGATGCCGGGTTGTCCGCTAATCCCTCACGCAACCAGCTCTCCACCTCCGGGTTGAGCAGCAGGGCCCGGAACAGGCAGCTCAAGGATGAGGCGGTGGTCTCGTAGCCGGCAAACAGCAACAGCAGCAGCTGTTCGGCCAGGTCGTCATCGTCCAGGGGAATGCCGGCTTCATCCAAGCCTCCGCTCAGCAGATCCAGCCCGCCCTGGTTGCCTCCCGCTTTAAGAACGCCTTTGATCCTGTTCAGCAGCCGTTGGCGTGCCGCCATCGCCTTGGCGAAGGGGGTGCCCGGAATCGCCAGCGGAATCGAGAACAGCGCCCGGGTCCAGATCTCAAAGTCGGCGAACAGGGCGTCACGGCTGACACCATCCAGTCCCAGCACCGTGCTGGCGATCACCGCAAAGGCGAAGCGCCGCATCCGCGCCGCCAGTGGCAGCGGTGTGTTTGTGCTGATCAACTCCTGGCAGAGCTCCTCCACCAACTGCTGAATCGACGGGGTGTAGCGCACCAGCGCTGCGCTGGAGAACAGTTGCCCCACCACTCGCCGCCGTGCTTTGTGGCCGGGGCCTGTTCGGTTGGCCAGCGATTGGCTGCCCAGCAGTTGCCGCACACTCTCCGGCCACCAGCCCTCGAGGGAGTCGCTTTGCCCAAACAGATCGCCGATGGCCCGTTCGCCGCGGATGAACACCATCCGTTGGGCCAGCAGCTTGGTTTCGAACACATCGCCGTGGGCGTGGAAGCGCCGTTGGGCGAAATCCGCCTGGGTGAAGAAGGCCAGGGTTTCCCCTAGTCCGCTGACGGCGCCCGTGCTGGGGAGGGGGGTGGTGGCCATCACAGCTCGGCGTGAGCTGCCGTTCTAGGGCTGACAGTCCTTCAGGCGCTGGCTATCTCAAGTGGTGTGCTGCGCGTTCTCTGTGGAACTCAAGTCCCTGGTTGTGGTGCTGGTTGCTCATCTGATCAGCGCCGGTTTGTCGAAAACCGTTGCCGCCCAGAAGGCGCGCAACAGTAACCGCTGGGCTGTTGCGGGTTTTCTCTTTGGGCCGTTGGGTCTGATTGCTGCCGTGGGCATGCCGGATCGTCATCAGATCGTTTATCTCCGCTATCTGGCCGAGCAGCAGGGCTACCAACCCCGCCATGCCTGTGGGGGCCAGAAGGGCGAGACCGACGCCTGAGCGTTCGCCGTAACCAGTTCAGCGGCAGCGCTGAAAGCGAACAATGCTGCGGGTGAGGCCTTTCTCGGGCCAATTGGGCATCACCCGCCAGGGGGTGTGCACCGTGAGCAGGTCGCCGTCGATCGCAAAAAAGCGGGTCTGTTCCGTGCCCACCCATTCCGGGTTCCATGCCCCATCCACCTGGGTGATCCAGCGGTCACCCTCGAGTCGGTAGATGCCGGTGTAGGCGATCATGCTGCTCAGCAGGGCAGATCGCTCCTCAGCGGTGCTGCCCGGTTGGCGACCTTCCGCCGAGAGCATGAAGGAGAGACGGCCCTCCGGCGTGAAGATCACATAGCCCGTGGGGTTCTCGCCCATCGGTGCGAAGGTTTTGCTGTTGGATTTTTCTTCAACGTCGTAGCTCAACAGTTGCCACGCGCCATGAACGGTGGTGGAGGGGATGGCTTGGGCGGGCTGAACCGAACTGACGCTCACAACTGAACCTGTTCCTGAGCGGCAACCTATCGATCGTGATCTGGCTTTGAAGCCTCAATCGAGGCATTCCTGCGTAATTGATGCCATTGAATGCCGATCCAGTAGCAACAACAACGAAAGCGATCAGCACATACTCCAAGTGGCGATGGTGCTCTGATGCAGAACCCGGGGATGGCTGAGGGGGTTTCGGCTTGAAATGCACCACCCGCTGTTGGCTTGTATTCACCAACCATCGGCGGCTCATCTCAACGCATTGTTTGGTGCCAACTGTTTGATGCTGAGGGCTGTGTCGAACCATCCACACATGCTGGATTTTTGATTTCACCGCCAATCAACTGAATTCAGTTTCTTTTCCCCTTGTGACCAGCACATTATTTGTTCTAATAGAGAGGTCACGACCTCAAAGACTCATGCTTACCGGAGCTGAATTGCTCAACCGTGTCAAGGAACTTGGCGATTGCGCCAAAACAGATCTGGCCAAAGGTTGTGGCTACGTCGTCAAAAAGAAAGACGGCTCTGAACAGGTGAAATTCACCGCGTTCTACGAGGCTTTGCTGGAAGCCAAGGGCCTGTCGTTCTCTACCGGCGGATCCGGTGTGGGCAAAGGTGGTCGCAAGCTTTCCTACAAAGCTGTGGTTCAGGGCAATGGCAATCTGTTGATCGGCAAGGCCTACACCGCCCTCTTGGAACTGCAGCCCGGTGATGAATATGAGATCAAGCTCGGACGCAAGCAGATCCGCCTGATTCCAGTTGGCGGCTCTGAAGAAGAGGATTGATCACCGGTTCAGCAGAAACATCACGTTCCCCGTGGTTCCCTTAGGTTCCACGGGGATTTTTTTTTGGCTCCGATGCCCTATCAACCCACCAAGGAGCATCTGGACCATCACATTCCAGACGCGTTCAAGAGCATCAACAGCCTGATGCGTCAGCTGAAGCATGACATCGGCATGGATGACCGCTACATCGCCCTGATGCTTGATGCTCTATCTCGGGAGTATTCCGCCAAGCAGCCGAGCCGTGATGGTTTCGGCTTTCGCTGAACGTCAAGCGGCTGGCTGAGCAACCCGTTGCCACCAAGCTGTTGCTATCAACCGGTGGAATGGCGTCTTCTTCCAACAATGAAACGACTGCTGCTCGTCCACAACCTGGTGCACGGTCAGAGCGTTGTGCATGAACTGGACGACAAGGATTTCGCCGTTGAGTTGGTGGAGGGTGATCCGGAGGAGGTCGATGAGCAGGGCGAGATGGATGTTGAAAGTCGCTTTTTTATCCGCGTCGACAACGAATAACCTCCTGTTTGCAGCTCAGCACAGAGATGATTGGTAGGGCTGAATCAGCGCTATTGGGAAGGAATCCGTTGGTGGAAGGTGATGGCAACGCGTTACGTGCTTCGGACTGGGGAGGTCATCCACTCCAACCGCAACCCTGAGGAGCTCGACGTCTACTGCTACCGAACGGGCGCCAACGACCGCACCTGTCTGTTGCTCTCCGATCAAACCGAAGCAGATTTCCTGCTCCGCTACGGATCAGACGAGTTGAATGTGGCCTATTGACGCCGCTCGGATCGTGGCCTGAATGGGTCTGCATCAAGGCAACGCCATGGACGACGTCAGGCTGCAACAGTTGCTTCAAGAGGCAGAAGAGCACCTTCGTGCCCGAAGCTGCCGCCAGCGCTATGAGCGCGCCGTTGTTCGCCTGCCCGACAGCCGCCGGGGCATCTGGTTCGGTGATGACAAGCGTGCGGCCTAGGTCGCGCCGTTGACGAGGAGGGCTGGCTCCAGGGGGGCGTGCAGCAACTCAAAGACGGAATCGATGCGCTCAGCCTCCACTTGCGAAATCGAGAGCATCAAGGCCAGCAGGTCGAGCCGCCGCCGCTCCTCGGCGGAATAGGGCCCATCGGAGCGCATCAGTTCTGAGGCCATGGCGTAGGCCGTGAGCGCTTGATCGGTTGTGAGCACCTTGGCGGCCTCCAGCATCAGCGCCTTGGTCCCCCGCTCAAGCCGCATGGCCAGCACCGCATCCATCAGCAGCACTACCTCGTTCTCACTCATCCGGCAGTAGGGCTCGCGGTAGTCGAGGGCATGCCGGAACGCCCTGGCCCCAGCTCGGCTGAGGGTGTCGTCCCATGACACTGCGGTAAGGCCAACGGCTGCAAAAGCAGTGACGACATTCATCGGGAATGGCGCAAGTGTTGCCCAACTGTTGATGAATGGTCTGGGTCGCCGTTGTTAAAAGCGCAACAGCCCGTTGCAGATGAGTTGTTTGACCTAGTCGTCCCCTGGAGTTATTCCGGCAGTCGCTCCACGGCCACATGCATGAACCGCTTCACCATGGAGATTGGCCAGCCTTCCCGCTGCAGGCTTTCAGCGATCTGATCGATCTGAATACCGATCTCTTCAGCAACCAGCTCTTCAAGCAGCTGGTTTGAATGTTGCGTGGTGGTCATGGGTCGACAGCACTGCACCGGGCCTAACCCACCCAGGCTGTGTTTTGCCACATTAATTTCGTCGCGTCCGGTTGCAGGCTTGCGGCGCTGTTGCCAGCTTGAGGGGATGAAACAGGCTTCCTTGCTCCGGCGCATCGGCACCTACCTGCTCGGTTTGGTGGATGAGTACTGGGCCATGCGTCGTCCCTGGCAGTACGGCGCCAAGCAACCCCAATGCGGGCTGCAGTGCGATGGCGACCATTGCGAGCGCGTCGACTGAGTCAGCCCAGCGCAAAATGCGCGTTTACACGGGTTGCCGCTGCTTCATGCCCCCACAACAGTGAGGTGAGCACTGGAGATGAGATGGAGTTCAGAAGCCGCATTTTTGCCACCTCGCGCGGGTCCACCATCGACGCCATCGGCGAAGGCAAATATCTGGTCTGCAATCAGGCCTATTGCTTCATGGTGCATGGCCTCCGCCAGGCCCATGAGGCTGTGCAACGTCAGGAAAAGCCCGCGCTCTGAGCCATGGCGGAGTACCGGATTCACTGCAAGCACTGCGGCTATGAGGGGCAGGCCAACTCCCGTTGGATCCCCTTCGTGCAGGTGGAGAAGCGGGGGCAGGATTGCCCCCATTGCGGTCGCCCCACCCTGCTTGAGCCCTGGTGCACGTTGCGGGATGAGGCGTCGATGCCCGACTACTAGCCCGTCTACTAGAAGGTCTGCCAGCTGCTGGTGAGCCACTGGGGAGCCACGCTCCACCAGATGGCGGTTGCCACAAAAATCGCGGTAAGGCCGATCAGGCTGGTGATCAGCTCCTCCTGCCGGTTGTCCGAGCGAAGTTTCTTGGCTTTGCCCACGGTTCCTCTTGCATGCTTCCCTCGGTGTAGGGCCTCTGTTCAGCATTGGCCATCGGTCAAAACACCCGGCCGCAGCTCTGGCGATGATGGGTTCAGCGTCAAGGCCCGATGAGCACCGCCACGTTTGCTGAGTTCGCCGAACGGGCCGACTACTCCCTGTTGGAATCCCTCACGCCTGATCCGGAGGCGACAGCGGATGGGGAGGACCACCGTCCCCGCCAGGTGCTCTCCGGTCACTACGTGCCGGTGACGCCCACCCCGATCCCCG